>NZ_VPBV01000032.1:0-30519 GCF_013418545.1 Acinetobacter sp. YH12136 | reverse complement strand
TGGCTTTATCAACCAACTTGTGAGTTGCTGTAAATATTAATGTTTTGAGCTTTGCTTTTTGAGTATCTTGTCGCTTATCTAGTTTTTTTCGACCTAGATTATTTAACTCAATTTTCTGTTTCTTGTGTGGTTTAGCTTTAGCAATCGCTCTGAGCTTGTTTCTGTGCTTGTACTTTTGATTTAAATAATCTGATTCACTTGAGATCAGCTTGCCTAGACCACTCCCATATACATCGCCATCAGAGTCCACAAAAGCTTCTGAGTACCCTTTATCAACACCTACTGTTTCCTGACCACAATCTTGTGTTTCAACTGCATCATAGGTTGAATGAACTTCAATATTGCCATTTTTTAGAATAATTCTTAATGTGCCTTGCGGTGCAAAATCAACAGTCGTATTTAATGGGATTTTAATGGTTTGTCGAGGGATTAGGCTTGGTACTTTAAGCCAACATTGACCATTTAACTCAAAGGTTTTACACATATCCGCACGAACAATAATTTGATTATGTGTGTGATTAACACCATGCCTAAAGTGATTACGCATTTGACGATGGAGGAAATTATCAGTCATCCATTCATCTTTTTTAAGCAAGGTGTATAGTCTTTTTTGTTCATTATTACAGGAGGTGCGTTTTCGGATCGCCTGCTTTACTTTGTCTTTTGATGCTTCTCGATAGGCTTTAATATCACCTATGCAATCACGTAGCGTTTCTTTCCACGCATTTGCAGAAACACCAAAGTCACGACTTTCTTTCATCCACGCATCACGAATAGCTCTGTCACTGATATTCAAACCTGAAATAGCACCATATTTAGCCCACACCTCGCTACGAATACGACCAAGTAAAACAGCTTGTTTCTCAAGCTGTTTGTACTTTTGCACATTCAAGTTTTTACAATGGTGGATGCGTGTTAGTTTCAAAAGTTATTCCTTGATGTTCACTAATTCTTTAACTTTTTCTTTGTATTTTCTTAATCCGTAAAGTCGAGAGGAAAAACAATGAATAATCGCTAACAAGTCTTGTGTTACTTCTTCCGTTGGGGAAAGAGATTCTTGATTCATAATAATAACTTTACAACCATGTCTTTCAGCAAAAGATTCAAACCACTCAAAACCAAAACGCACCAAACGGTCTTTGTGAGCGATGACAAGCATTGAAACTTTACCCATTTCAATATCAAGAAAAAGCTGATTGAATTTCTTTCTTTTATAATTCAAACCACTTCCAACCTCTGACACCCAATCATCAACAGCATAGCCATTTACAGTACAAAAAGTTTCTAAAGCTGACACCTGATTAGCTAAATCGGGCTTTTGAGCAACACTAGATACCCTTGAATAAACAATTACTGATGATTTAGCTTCCGTTGCTTTTATACCGATATATTCAAGGTATTGATCGTGCGTGTAGTATCTGCGATTTTTAGGATTTCGACATGCAACCAAAATACCTTCGGCATCCCATCTTTGTAGAGTTTTAACCGACTTCCCAATCATTTCACCGAATTTAGCAGGAGAATACATTAATCAATCTCCGCTAACTTCTTGAAATCCTCAAGTGTATAGTCTTTAAATATGGATTCATCACAATATATGGCTAGATCATTGTCTTCATCCCATCCACAGATAGGGCATGTATAAGGGGATGA
Organism: Acinetobacter sp. YH12136; assembly: GCF_013418545.1. Lineage (NCBI taxonomy): Bacteria > Pseudomonadati > Pseudomonadota > Gammaproteobacteria > Moraxellales > Moraxellaceae > Acinetobacter > Acinetobacter sp. YH12136. Next base: position 28,866 of record NZ_VPBV01000032.1, on the reverse strand, counting down.
TGCGACTCCTAGCTGATTATATTTTAATAAAATATCGTCACAAACCTCATAAAGTTCTGAATCCTCATGATGATCAACAACTTCAAGGAAAATTAGTTCACTAATATTTTCTGCAAATTTTTTGTATTTTTCAGGCACTTCTAGTTGATATGGCTCTACTAAATCATCTAGTTTTTTAGCGCAAGCATCACCAAAAATCTCTAATAATTTTTCCTCATATTCTTGACAGCGCATACCTTGTCCTGAAACGTGAGTACATTCAGAAAAGCCTGTATTTGCATTAATAAAATCAGCATAGGTGGGGCATTTATCGGAGAGTGATTGATTTGTTTTTTCAGGGTACGAAGAACAATCATAGCCTAAATCTACAATATCGGTTTCATAGAAATCATTCTTTGACCACTCACCATAGACCCATGATGCAAATTCCTTAATAAACCCATCTTTATTTTCAGGGGATACAAAATAAGCAAGGTCTTGCTCTACTTTCTTTAAGCTTTCAGTCAAGTATTTCATTGCAAGTTTTTTTAAAATTTAATACCTAAATTGTATATGTTTGACTATATGTGTCAATATAATTATTTTCTATAAATCACTCCTTAAACACAGGACATCTTGACTCTGATGTTCACTATAGGCATGTGAGATTGACTAGATCTTGACCAAAAAAATCAATATCATTGACAAATGACGACAAAAATAAACCGATAACACATGCAACAATTCAAAGAATATACGGGCTCGGTCTATGGTGGCTTAGGGCATTTATTGATGTGCTATTACCAAGCAAAAAAGCTGCCCATTCCAGAAAAATTACATCAGATTCAAAATCTGGAACGTTTTGATTATGCCCTCTGGCGTGACTTGCTCAGCACTTTGGAGCAACAATTACCACAACCTGCTTTGGGTTTGGAAATTGCCAAATACGTGCAGCCCAAACATTTAGGCATCATTGCGTATTTAGCCTTGTCCTGTGATCATCTGGGTGAAGCATTACAGCGTTACCACGATTTTCATCGCTTGATTTACGATGGTGGCCCGTTGCAAGTCGAAGCACAAAACGATTATTTATCCATTCGTTGGTCAGAATTGCCCGTGCACATGACCACACAATTAACCGATGAAATTGCCATTGCTTTAATGATGGAATTTTTGAAGCACTTTATGCAGTTTGAAGATATTTGCCTGCACGAAGTACATTTTCATCATCCTGCACCCAAAAATATTGCACTGTATGAGCAGTATTTTCATTGCAAAGTGCGTTTTTCTCAGCCAATTACCCAAGTGTTGCTGCCTGTTTCCGAACTGGCAAAACCCTTTCATCAGGGCGATCAGACCTTACAGCATTTATTGTTGCAACAGGCACAAGCCTTATTGGAAAAGCTACCGAATAGCACCCAAACCGATCAGCGTTTACAGCAAGCCATTTTGACGGGGCTGCAAAAAAATATGTATCAAATTGAACATATTGCTCAGCAATTACATATTTCTGTACGTCAGTTGCAACGTCATTTGCAACAGCAAGGCACGACCTACCAAAAACGCATGCAGGAAGTACGCTGTTTATTGGCAGAACAATATTTACAAGAACCACATTTAAGTCTGCAAGAAATTGCGCTATTGCTGGGTTATTCAGAACAAAGTGCCTTTCAGCGTGCGTTTAAACAATGGACGCAGCACACACCACAACAATGGCGGATGCAACGTGCTTCATGATTGCTTCTTTTTACTTTAATTTATGTTAAATTCATCACAATATCGATCTAAAATGCGATAAATTTAATTGAAGTTTGATCAATTAACTCAAAAAATAAGCACTGGAGAATCAAATTGAATAAGTATTTCGCAGAACTGGCTGGCACATTCTAGCTGGTATTTGGTGGTTGTGGTAGTGCGGTATTGGCTGCAGCTTTTCCTGAATTGGGCATTGGTTTTGTGGGGGTATCCCTCGCGTTCGGTCTGACCGTATTAACCGCGGCCTATGCACTTGGGCACATTTCAGGTGGTCAATTTAACCCTGCAGTCAGTATTGGTTTGTGGGCAGGTGGACGTTTTGAAGCCAAAGAACTCGCACCGTATATTATTTCACAAATTATTGGTGCGACTCTGGCCGCACTGGTGTTGTATCTGATTGTACAGGGTCAGGCAGGTTTTGCAGGCACAGGCGGTTTCGCGACCAACGGTTATGGTGATTTATCTCCAGGAAAATATGCCCTCAGTTCAGTATTATTGATTGAAGTGGTACTCACTGCTGGCTTTTTGATGGTGATTATGGGTGCAACCGCCAAACGTGCACCTGCAGGTTTTGCTCCAATTGCAATTGGTTTGGCACTGACCTTAATCCATCTGATCAGTATTCCTGTAACCAATACTTCCGTGAACCCTGCACGTAGTACAGGTGTGGCGTTCTTTGCTGAAACTGCAGCACTCAGCCAGCTTTGGGCTTTCTGGGTTGCACCGATTGTAGGTGCGGTGATTGGTGCGGTGCTGTATCGCGCTATGGCAAAAGCTGAAGACTGATCTTCAAAACTTTAAATCCACAGCTTTTCAAGATGTCTGGGATTTATCTAAAAACACACAAAACAACAAAGCCCGTTCAAGCGTTTGAGCGGGCTTTTTAATGGCTTAGATGAGCAGATTAAAGTAGATTTAATATCTTGAGATGGCATCCATTATAAAAATGGATTTTCAATTTCACCCGCTTCGGGACGATCTAACTTTTCAGGCAGATTCGGAGTCTGCTCCAAAGTTGCAACAACTTCATTCAAAAAAGCCTGTAGTGCTTTGGCTGCCTGTAAACCCGCCTGATCTTTGCTGATTTGCAAATTGCCATACACATTGATGCAATCTAAATCATTTTCTAAGGTTAAGTCATGAATCGCATGTGATTCAGTCCCATTTTGAAACGGTTTAAACATTGAATTCACCTTAGCATGAAGGATGCAATATCCATCATCTTAACCCAGTTTAAGATTTCAACAACTGTAAAATATATTGCAATAAAGCTTCAATCAATTGCTTCACAATTGCATCTTGGGTATCTGCATCAATGCTAGCACCCGATGCAGGACTACTGCCTGAGCGTTTAAATTCGGTTTGCAAGGCTTGTAATTGCTCAGCAGATACATCTTCTGCGCACTGGCTTTCTGCATCCCAATGTGAGTAGGCAATCGGTGTATTGGCTTTTACAGCATTTGCAGTCAAAGGCAATTTATAGGTATTGCGCTTTTGTTCTTCACTTAATTGTGGGAATAAATTAATGCCCAACTGTTCTTCTAAATAGCAGACACTCACCACTTGCACCTGTAACGAGTCGTTATTGGGCGCGTAATAAGCCCCTATCGCGCCTGTTTTGGGCATATACACAGCTTTATACACCGCAGTCGGCACAATAACGCCCTGCCCAATGGTTTTTAGACGCTTGGCATTAAAACTTGGCCCCGTAATCACATACACATCTTGCTTTTGCTTAGTCACCACCGCTCGGGTGGCTTCTTCAAGTTCACGCCAGACCTGCTGATTATTTTTAGGGGCTTGCGGCACCATATTTGCCAAAGAAAAACTGTCAAACTGGGCTGCCAAGTTGGTCATGTCGGCATTCGGTGCCATGTGTCCACGGTCATAACCCGAACCACGATAATCCAGCAAAGTCGCACGATGCTCGGCTTTGACGCGCGGTTCTTCGTGAAAGTTATCTTCACGTGGAATCCGCTGACTCAAACGCGCTGGTGTTAAGGCTTCTGCCACCCATAACGGGGTTTTGGATACCCCTGAATACATCACATTAAAGTCATTAAAACACAGCGGATAGCTGTCTTTTTGCAGGCTATTTTTCAGTAAATAGGGCGGCGTTTCTCGATAGAACTGGGTTAGGCAAGCACTATTTCCTGAACTCGGCACCAGTGAAGTCCACTGGCTAATTTTTTCTTGACCAAAAGCAATCACAAAACTCCCTGTTGCCACTACACCGAGTAGCACTTTCAAGCTGTTTTGATTGAAAATTTGAGTCCAAATGTTGTTGGAATTGCGCCGTTTTCTTGCCATAACCGTTACTGTGACTTCGCTCTAAATCCGCAGAGTTTGCCCGAGCTTAACAATCCACTCACAGCTTGTATATGAAGCACCTCTTGTTCGTCTAACAATTAAACAAAACCCGCGCCATAACACCACAAAAGCCATACACAGCCTGAGTTTTAAGCACTTTTGACATCAGTCTAGATCAAGTTTGATAGATTTGATTGCATCCGTTTTAGCGAATCTGCCAAGCTAAATACACCTTAAAGACATCGCTCAGCGACACCCAAGCGCATTGCGCTGCTCTAGCTGGATGTCATTGACGATTTAAATTGGTTTTAACTTTATTTTTGCGATTTTTGATGGAGAAATACATGCGTTTTCATCTTTTTGCTTGTGCTTTGGTTGGTAGCAGTATCAGCATTTCTGCCTTTGCCGAACCACCCATTCAAGCAGGTGATACTTTAGAAAGTTTATCTAAAGTCAAAATAAGCACCACGATTAATGGGCAAGCAGGCTCACTACAAGAATTAATCGCCAATGGTCAGATACGCATTGTACCGAGTACAGATACAAACTTAACAAGTCCAGCAGAAAATATAGCGCAACAGCCTGCAAACCAAATTTCAGCCGAACAAGCCAATCTGGCTCAAGACAATGTACCGATGACGATGCCTGTCGGGACTGAATCCGAACTGCAACACGCAGCGCAGGCAGAGCAAGTGAGCGAACAACACATACAAGCCACCTCTGCGCCATTATTGTCATCTTCAGCCGATTTACCTGTAAATGCTGGCGATGATGTGGATGTCACCGCAGAAGCGCTAAATGCTGCACCACAAAACCCTGCTGCATCTGAACAAGCAGCAGTCAATCTGCCCACGACTGAACGGCTTGAAACCACAGCACCTGCGGCACAGGGCGCAGATGTAAACGATATAGATTTAAGCCATCTACAACCAAGTGATACGGAACAATAAGATCTGTTTAAGACCAATCTTGAGCTAAAAATAAAAAACCAGCACTTTATAATGCTGGTTTTTTAAAATCTATTGAGCAGTTTTTAAATTTCGATTTGACTACCCAATTCCACCACACGGTTGGTTGGAATTTGATAGAAATCACTCACAGGACTGGTATTGCGCTGCATTGAAATAAACAGTTTTTCACGCCACGGTGACATGCCATCGCCCACGGTATGCACAATACGATCTCGCGAAATAAAGAAGCTCATTTGCATCATATCAAACTCAAATTCGAGCTGGTTGTAAGCTTGTTTTAAAGCACGCGGAATATTCGGCTGATCTTTAAAACCGTAATACATACTAATCCGATAGAAACGATCATCCAGCTTTTCGACCTGAATCCGATCTTGCTGTGCCACAAATGGAATATCGCGAGTAATCACCGTCACCATGATATTACGTTCATGCAGCACCTTATTGTGCTTAATATTGTGCAACATGGCATGCGGTACAATGTTTGGCGTACCTGTCAGGAAAATCGCATCTCCTGGTACAAATTTGGTTTCATTACCCATGCTGACACTTTGAATAAACAGATCAATCGGCAAGGCATCTTTTTCCAAACGCTTAATGACTAAGGCACGACCATCTTTCCAAGTCATCAAGATGGTAAACATGACTGCACCAATTAAGATTGGGACCCATCCCCCTGCGACAATTTTGAGCGAAGTTGACGCCACAAAAATTAAGTCCAACGTTAAAAATGGCACCGCAAACAGGGCAACTTTCCACATAGGCCAGCGCCAAAAACCATAGGCCAAAATTGAAATTAAAATCGTGCCGCAAAGCATGGTCATGGTCACGGCCACACCATAGGCACTGGCTAAATTGGCACTGTTTTCAAATAGCAAAATTAAAATCAGCACCGAAATAAATAAGGCCCAGTTAATAAATGGCAAATAAATTTGCCCACGCTCTACATCGGAGGTGTGGCGTACCGTCAGGCGAGGTAAATAACGCAATTGAATGGCCTGATTGACCATTGAAAAAACACCTGTGATCACAGCTTGAGACGCAATAACAGCCGCAGCTGTAGCGAGCCCAATCATCGGGTATAGACCCCATTCTGGTACTAGCATATAAAATGGGTTTTCAATGGCTTCTGGGTTACGCAATAAAAGCGCACCTTGTCCTGCATAATTCAATAACAAGCAAGGTAAGACAATCAAAAACCACGCGAGGCGAATAGGCATCCGCCCAAAATGCCCCATATCGGCATAGAGTGCTTCGCCACCCGTCATGGTTAAAATCACCGCACCCATGGTGAGAAATGCAACAAAGGGTTGCTCTACTACAAAGTTAAACGCCCAGTGTGGACTGACCATGGCCAATACAAATGGGGTTTGGATGATACTGAGCAGCCCTGCACCGCCAATGGCTAAAAACCACAGCAAAGTCAGTGGGCCAAAAAATTTGCCCATAGTGCCTGTACCATGACGCTGCACAATGAACAGTCCTGCCAAAATACCAATGGAGAGCGGTACGAGCCATTGATTAAAGATAGGCGTGGCAATACTTAGTCCTTCAATGGCAGACAATACTGAAATGGCGGGGGTGATAATGCCATCGCCAAAGAACAGGGATGCACCAATAAAGCCAAGTGCGATCAGGAAGATTTTTTTGTCTTCGGCAATACGGGTGGTGCGCAGGTTCAATGCCAATAATGACATGATCCCGCCTTCGCCATTGTTATCGGCACGCATAATAATGGTGACGTATTTGAAGCTGATGGTGAGCATCATGCACCAGAAAATTAGGGATAAAATTCCCAATACACTGGCTTGGGTAATTGCAAGATGCGCCGTTAAAAAAGTTTGTCTGAAGGCATACAGAGGACTGGTTCCGATATCCCCAAATACAACTCCGAGTGCAGCCAAGGTAATGACGGGTAAGGCTGCTTTTTTTGCAGTACTTTGCATAGGTGTCTTCGATTTAGACGGTATTTTTGAGAATCATAGCACTACGCTGAAAGTTTTTCTCTAAATCAAATTTTTCAACTTGGCTTTGTACTATTTTTTGGTTATTATCCACCGCCTATGGTGAAGTGTCCGAGTGGCTGAAGGAGCACGCCTGGAAAGTGTGTATACGTTAATAGCGTATCGAGGGTTCGAATCCCTCTTTCACCGCCAAATTAGTTATTTACGGTAGCTTACCGTAGTGCAAAAGGCTTGATTCTAAAGGGATTAAGCCTTTTTTTATGCCCGATGCACTACGGCGAATAACGGTAGCATACCAACAACTTTGTTGGTACATTTGTTGGTATCTATAGAAAAATGAACATCGCATCGAGATTTTTCATTTTTTCGGTAAAAAGTACCAACAAGTGAGGATTGCCTCATGGCTAAAGAATCTAACAAGCTAGATGCTAAAACCGTAAAAAATTTAGCAGCAGACCCAAATCAAGATAAAAAATATTCTGATGGTGGGGGTTTATATCTGCTTGTAAAAAAGAACGGCGCAAAATATTGGCGGCTTAATTACCGCCACCCAGTAACCAAGAAACAAAATACGCTCGCTTTAGGTACTTATGAGCAACTATCTTTGCAGCAGGCACGTATTAAGCGTGAAGAAGCTAAAATGGTGCTGGCGAATGGTATAGACCCAGCAGAGCAACGCAATAATAAAAAACGTGAACAGGTTGAGTCACTAGAAAACACCTTTAGCAAATTTGCTGCCGAATGGTTAGAACTTCGCAAGCTGGAGAACAAAGTAGACAGTGAAACCATACGCAAGCTGAATAAAGACATTTTGCCTTTTATTGGAAAATTACCAGTTGCCGTACTTACAACAGAACAATTGGAGCGTGATGTTACCAATGCTCTTGTTGAACGTGGTGCATTGGAATCGGCTAGACGTGTGAAATCAATTATCAATATGGTGCTAAAACTTCCGTTAAAACGCCGAATCATCACTTATAACCCAGCACCCTACATTACCCTACCCCAACCAATTAAGGGCAATCACAACGCTATTACCAGCGAAAACGAATTGTCGGAATTGCTGCAAAAGTTATGGCGTATATCTAAGGACTATCCACGTACAAGAATCAGAACCGAGCTAGCAATTAAATTGTCAGCTTATATCTACCAGCGTCCGAATGAGATTAGAGGCTTGAAATGGGAATCTGTGGACTTTGAAAACAGATGCTTGTCATTTGCTGCAAGCAAAACTAATCAAGACCACATTGTACCGCTATCAAGACAGGCTTTTGACATTCTCAAGGAGCTTGAGGAAATGCGGACAACGTCAGAATATGTATTTCCAAGTGTTAAAACTTCAAAAGAATGTATGAGTGATGGAACTCTCATTCAGTTGCTCAAGCGGATTGGCTTCAATGGTAGGCATACAGCGCATGGATTCAGAGCAACGGCGAGGACGCTACTTGATGAAGAAATCGAATATAGAACCGACATTGTAGAACACCAGCTTGCACACCGAGTTAGAGACCCGAATGGTACAGCTTACAACCGAACCAAGTTTTTACGCCGTAGACGTGAAATGATGCAGTTATGGGCGGATTATTTAGACACCTTGCGTCAAGGTGGGGATGTATCTCAATTCAAGCCAAACAATGAAAGTGAAAATTTAATTCTCTTTAAACAAAGCACCAAAACCGCATAATTTTTTGTATTATCTAATTGCTAGGTATAGGAGGCATCCGACAAGCAAGTACCCAACTTGTTTACCTAGCAGCTTTTGGGAATGCTGTGGGAGGCATGAATGGAACTAAAAAGAGGTGCTATTTCGTACTCAATAGATGAGCACATGGAGGCGGTAAAGAAAAATAAATATATTGATGCTCACCATCAAATGACTCTAAGAATATCCTCTTACTTGGAGGTGCTTCGTGCTCAATTTAGCGGAACATATATGGAGCACTCCTTTTTATTAATTAACACCTCATTGATAGATTATTTCTTATCGAAAAAAGAGTTACTTAGCTATGATAATGTTCAATATCTGCATGATGATTTATGTGGGTGGCGAAATAGCGAATTTCTTGAATATTTAAAATCCAATCATGTGGATTTAGAGAATTTTAAATATAAATACCTAAAATACTCCGATTTTTGCTATGAACTTTATTCATTAAAAGAAGTTGATGGAAGTTATTTATTAGTACTGCCCGATGAGAAAAACATAAACTTAAGCGAAGCAGATTTTTACGCCTTATGTATCTTATGCTTTAATTATTTACAGCCGACAGATTATGAAGAAGATGGATATTGGTTTGACTCTCCACAGAAAGCATTAGACAAATGGGAGTCTTTGCCTGAATCACATAAAGACTTGATTGACATTAGTATTTACTACAATAGAACAGTACATACAGAATATTGGTTCTCAATCATTAATGAGCTGTTCACGTACTTTCAAAATGCACTTATACGCAATGGTCACAAAGTAGCCATAAGCAAAGAAAAATCTAGGATTGCAAAAATTAAGGCAGAAAAGGAAGCAAAAGAACGAGAACCTAAGTTGCAACAACTGGAAAGCCTATGGGATGCTGGCGATTGGTCATCTAAAGGTCATGGAAAATATACGAAATTTGCAAAACACATTACCTACAACGATATGGTTGATGGGATAGAATTTGATGCTATCAGAACACACATTTCAAATTATGATAAAAATAAAAACCGCTAGCACTTTTACAAATGAGCTAGTACATATTAATTGCAACTAGTAGAAAAATTTTAATCAAATAAAAACAACAACATACTACCTCTAACGCCGTTGCAATACGGTACACGTTAGAGGTTTTTTATGTCTAAGCATGACCAGCTTTTAAATCGCTCCTTTATCCGCATGGCGCAACTTGCGACTACAGCAGCACGTAAAGAGCGCATCTATACCGCCAAAGATGGCACAACCCGAATCATCAAAGCACGTCCTGAACGTCAGGGACTTCTACCGATGGGTGAAACAACCATTTGGGACAAAGTACGTGCTGGGGAATTTCCGCAACCAGTGAAGCTATCAGAGCGCATTACTGCATGGCGCATCGAGGATGTTCAAGAGTGGATGCAGTCAAAAGGCATGGAGGTTTGAAGCATGAACTCTACTCAATTAAAGAAAATTCTAGCCTACCTTAAGCAAGGTAAAACCATTTCACAGGCAGAGGCAATCGACCTTTTCAATTGCTACCGATTGAGCGCAATCATTCAGCGTTTACGCAATGCAGGCTATGACATTGTGACCCACCGAGAGCGCAATAAATCGGGTGTGGGCAGCCATGCACGTTATGAACTTAAAGAGGTGGCAGCATGAATAAGCATATTGACCCTGAATTTTTTAAAGCCTTTGACCACTACAAAGCAATGGTGAAGCAATACGGAGATGACCACCCCATCACCGAGCAGGCACTCATTTTAACAATGCACTACACGCCTGAGCATATCAAAGAGGAAATGCACCAAAAGGCTAAGGAATTAAACCTATTGCCACCGCCAAGCGGTTACACGGATGACGGCGAACCCATGTACCGCCTAGAGGACATTGCCAAGCATTTTGGCATTAGCTTTGAAGAAGCAGAGCAGCATTTATTGCAGATGATGGATAACCGCCAAAAGGTCGGCTTATCGAATGATGGGGTTTTGATTAATCCCAACACAAATTTTAACCGTGTGCAGTGAGGTGGCAGCATGAAAGAGCTATTTTTTGAAATGTTTAAAGGACTACTTTTAGGCATGTGCTTTGTTTTGTTTTGCTTTGTTATTGCAAGTCTAAGCCGTTCCGCTTATGCTGTAGACCTCTCAAATAGTCTTAGCGATTCCTCACATCGTAAAAGTGATTTTTTTGTGCCTAAGTTTTGCAAAGCCTCTCAAGCTGTGCAGAAAACAAGCGCAAGCGTTTCAGCTACGCCAACAAGGCTGCAATCCATCTATGATGGGATGACATCACAAAATAAGTCAGCAATGGCGAATATGTGGGGCGAGTCTAAGACCTCGAGAGTGAATCCCATCACCAGTTTTATATTGGTGAAACTTCTCAAAACTCAAACTGTCTTAGGAGGCAATCATCATGCCTAATCAAAATAAAAAAACCGTTTCACTTGTTCATTATCTTGCTGATGTTTCAGATGCCTACTCACTTGCTGAAAATGATATGCACTGGATGAGTACAGCTATATCGCATATTCGCCGAGAAGTCAGAAAACTAAATGAGTTAGCTAAAAGTGGCAAAGAGGTCACACAGTATCATTTTGGCGAATTGATGCAGCATATAGACATGTATGAATATCTTGCTGAGAACAGACATAACCAACATGCAGAACTAGCAGAGAGTTACACCGCCAAGTATGAAGCGGCTAAAGGGGGTGAAGTATGAATGCAAAATACCCCGATATTTTAAATAAGCCAACGCCTATAGTGGTCAATATCGACCCAGTAACAGGGCATCGGGTAGAGTTTTTTCAGCTAGAAGATTTTGCGACAAATTGTATTGATGAGCGCAATCTCAAAGTTAAGCCTGAGAGCTATATTTGTTCTAAATTGCCTGGTTATAACTGTGAAAATTGCGAAGCCTACACGCTCATAAATCCAACCCAATTGAGCGAGGTTATAGGCTATGCAATCAGAGGTACAGCAAGAAAATACGACACCACCACAACACCATTTAAAGAAATAGACAGCCAACAAGTGTCATTCATTATTGGTAAAAAAGGATTGTTTGCAAGCGGTTTAAATAAACCTCATTTATCGTATGTAGTCGGTACAAATGATATGGATTTATTTATTCAACTTGCTAAGGCAGGCAAAGCGGTTTTGCTGCATCAAAGTTTAGATGAAGCGTACAAGATTTTAAACATTGGTATGCCTGAAAATGTTTTTAGATTGATTGCAGGCAAGTCTGCCCCAGTAAACAACGCTGATTTATTTGTTCAAGTTGATGACTCTTTTAGAGCGTTTACCTCTCAACAAATAGAAACGTTTTTTCTTGAGAAACGGAAGCAAATTATTGAATCAGGTGCATTCAATCAAGACGCAGATTCTCAACACTGGGGCGAGTTGCTGCCACTACAACAAGAGGAATCAGTAGCAAGCAACCCTTACCCTATTGATGCACTGCCCTTATTGGCAAAAGAAGCGGTTTTGGCTATTTCCGAGCATGTGCAATCACCAATAGCCATGACTGCCCAATGTGTTATTGGTGCAATGTCACATATTGCCCAAGCTAAAGTAAATGCACCCGATAGATTCAAAGCACACGGCGAGCCATGCAGCCTATTTTTACTCACAGAGGGGCAAAGTGGCAGCCGTAAGAGTACAAGCAAAAATCTAGCAGATCGGGCGATTTTGGACTATGAGCGCAAGCAGTACGAAATATATCGAACTGAGTTAGAGCAATGGAAAAGTGGTCAAGCAGGATTGCCAAAAAAAGACCGTGAGGCGTACTGTGCAGAGAATCCACCACCGAATGACCCAAGCACCCTATACAGTGACATCACCCTTGAATCTATTGCAGGATTGTTTATTGATGGAATCTTGCAAAATGCTTCAATCTCAAGTGATGAAGCAGGGCAATTTTTCGGTGGGCATACCATGAAAGCCGATACACGTAACCAGGCATTAGGCGGTTATACGAAATTGTTTGATGATGGATATGTGGAACGTACACGCTCAAAGTCAAACCTCAATGGCAGTGGTCGGGCGCATGACGTTCGAGTGACGTTTAATCTACAAGGGCAGCGTGAAGTTTTAGACAATGCCTTAAAAGACCCAGTGCTAAGAGGACAAGGCTTTTTGCCTAGATTCATCTTAACTATTCCCGAAAACTTGGCAGGCACACGCCTACAAAATGCAGCATATCGCAACAAAAACGCCAACAAAGACCACAGGCTTATTGCTTATTGGACACGGTGCGAATCATTGCTCGATAGCTGCCCACAGGTGCAGACAGAGCATGAGTTGCATAATGGGCGTTATGTCATTCCTATGAATGAGGAAGCCATAGCGATTGATACAGAGTTTTATAACGTCATTGAGTCGCTACAACGTGTAGGAAAGCGTTTTGAGTACCTACAAGCGTTTGCGAGCCGTGCAAGCCAATTGGCACGCCGTTTAGCAACGGTATTTGCTTATTTTGAGGGATTGCAACAGATTGATGGTAAAACCCTACAAGGAGCTTGTGAGGTCGTCAAACATTCATTAAATGAATGGGCAATGTATGCAGAAATTGAGGTCAAAGCGGAAAGTGACGCTGAAAAGCTGATTAAGTGGCTTGTGGGTAAATGTGTGCAGCAAAAAACAGACAGACTTACTTACTCATATATACAAACCTCATGCCCTAGACCTATGCAGAAAAACAAAAACCTTTTGGAAATGGTTATTCAGCAACTAGAGGATTCACACCATATCAAGATTGAATCACTAGGGCGTACTCGATACGTTGTAATTAACCCTTTATTACTGGAATCGTGACTAAGTGACTAAGTTAAGCCGAAACCCTTATACAGCAAGGCTTTTCACTTAGCAGTCAGCAAAAATGGCTTTGACTAAATGACTAAGTGGATGACTAAACCATGTATTCATTTAGTCACTTAGTCATTGTGATATTTAGTGACTACTGAACGCAAAGCCTTATATATAAAGGCATACAGAGCAATTTAGTCATTTAGTCAGCTTTTTAGATAAATGAAATATATTTGAGAATTGAACAATGCCAAACGTGAACAAAGCAATTGTGATGGGTGTATTAGGTCGCAATCCTGAAACTAAGAATTTCCCGAATGGTGGCAGCGTCACCAACTTTAGCGTGGCAACTACCGACCATTGGAAAGACAAGACCACAGGCGAGCGCAAAGAGGCTACAGAGTGGCACAGAATTAGCACTAACAACCGATTAGCAGAGATTGCTAGTAAGTACCTCAAGAAAGGCAGCAAGGTTTATATTGAGGGCAGCTTGCGTACAAGGAAGTGGAAAGACCAGAGCGGTGCAGATCGTGAAGTCACAGAAATAAAAGCCGATGTTCTGCAATTGCTGTGATGCTAGATAACTCGGTATTAATTGATAGCTCCCTAAATATGGGGAGCTTTTTTATTGGCTGAATGGTCAAGATAACCATGCAGACTATCCATTATGGTTTACCTCTATTTTGAGAGAAACCCATCCCATCAAAACCTAGACCTTGAACACCAACCTAAATCATTAGTGAAATTTCATATTGAAAAACACTGTAAAATGACTGAAACACAGAGTACATAAGGCATTGAGCCTGATTTAATACCTATCAATTAAAGTGAGGTTATCAATGGAAAAAACACACGGTCAAATTGAAGATTGTTTGAGCTTGGACAGCCGTGTCATGGCTCGATATAAGGTATTTGATGGTGGAGGAAGTAACTCATGGGCATGGCGAAAAGGCGACTCTCAAGAAGTATTTTCATCTATAACATATCACTACGATAACGGCGGTTTAACATTAAGCTACACATGCAACGAGCAGCAGCACCGCTATTTAGTGGATGTTGTCACCACACCATGCAACTACGGTGGAAAGCGATATTGGTTTAATTGCCCAAAGTGTTCTAAGCGAGTTGCAAAGCTATACCTACGCAATTCAATGTTTTTCTGTAGAACTTGCCACAAACTGAACTACAGCACACAGCAGAGTTGCAAGCTAGAAAGCACCCGAGTCGGCATGTATAAAATCAGGAATAAACTTAACTGGCAGTACGACACCGCATTCATGAAGTCGTGGCATAAGTTGAAGCCTAAAGGGATGCACCATTCAACCTATAACAGATTGGTGCAGAGGCATGACGAACTAGAGCGAAAGTCAGAGCAATATTGTATTGCAAACTTTCATGCCTTTATGAATAGACATGGTTTAAGACCATCATGGGAATAGTGAACCCAGTGCAGATACTCTACAGGAGGGTGTGCGTAAAATTTCGGACACCCAAAGGTTAGGTTTTGTGAGGTTCAGAATAACAGGTTTTAACAGGTTCAAGCCATTGCAGCAGATCGGGAGATATGAGCGAACTTGCCCATATTTAAAATCAGACCAAGTGACTAGCACAAAGATAGTCAGTTCAACATGCCCGAAATTATCGTGTATGTCTGACCGCCAAAAATAACGTGCAGCATAAGCACCACAAAAAAGAGGAGCTTTATAATCCGACCATTAAGAACCTGAACCACCAATCAGGGGAGCAGATCGAATATTAGGTTATATAAGGTTTTGCGCTCCACCAAAAAAATGGAAGCCAAAAAACACAACAAACAATTGTTGAGGTGCTAGAGAATTAAAAAAAGGCGTGGGCGTGCGAGGCAGACATTAAAACTCG
Source organism: Acinetobacter sp. YH12136 (assembly GCF_013418545.1). NCBI lineage: Bacteria > Pseudomonadati > Pseudomonadota > Gammaproteobacteria > Moraxellales > Moraxellaceae > Acinetobacter > Acinetobacter sp. YH12136. Next base: position 13,535 of record NZ_VPBV01000032.1, on the reverse strand, counting down.
ACTTTTTCTAACGGTAAAAAAGATTCAGTTAAAAATAAAAATTAGTCTCTTAAATATTTTTGTATCCTAAAAATGACGTATCGAGGGTTTGACTCCTCAATTTTCGACAAGAAATTCAATGCTTCAACTTTTTTCACTTGTTGGTACTTTTGTTGGTACTTTCTTATTATTGATTTTTTATATTGTTATTATTCAATAGATTACACTTTGTTTTTGGCTTCCTCTTTCACCGCCAAACATTATTCTCATGAAGTCTCATGTGATCTTAAAAAGCTTAAATCTAAAGGGTTTAAGCTTTTTTTATGTCTAATGCAATCTACTTTATCTATTGCAAGCTTGATCTTGTTGGGGGTATAACTAGGGGTATAATAAATTACCCCCAAAATTATACCCCCAATTCTGTGGAATCATTGCAATGCTTACAGATGCTCAAGTCAGAAAAATAAAACCATCGGAAAAGAAAGCCAAATAATTACCTATGATCGAAATCTAGCACATATCACGGCTGGCGGGCTTGGTTATCGTGAATTCTAAAAGTTGAACCCATATAGGGGAAAGCCCCCTACTCACTTAGGTATGATTTATTCAAATCACCATTCATCTATTACTATTAAAACATATTCGTCCTTCTATGTATTTCTTATTAGTGGCGGGTTTTCCCGCTGCGGACAACTTCACACTATTGGATTTATGGGTACAGATACAATCAAAGCCTAAGAATCTGAAAGAAGCATATCGCCTGCATTAGACTGATAGCTATTCAGCTCATGTTGATTTTTACCCATTTTATCGACATGACAACCTGAATATGTTTATGTCATCGACATGACAACTCTCTCATGTCGATTTTTGTCAGTTTTATCGACATGAAAGCCTGAATATGTTTATGCCATACAGCTAAAGGAATAAGACAATATTCCTTTTAGGTTTTAAGCACATCAACAACCTGAACGCTAAATGTCACATCCTAAAGCGAATTAGCTTTTTAAAAAGGTCATAATCAGCCAACCACCCACCCAATAAAAAAACCGCTGCTCAATCTTCCAGATCAACATAGCGGTTTTAAACTCATCTTTTACAGATCAGTCACATCTTACATTTTCTTTTCTTCAATATTTAACGCATTGATTGCCAATACCGCCTGAGTACGATTTTGCACACCCAATTTACGGAAAATTGCGGTCACATGCGCTTTAATCGTCGCTTCAGAAACATCTAATTCATAGGCAATTTGCTTATTCAACAAACCTTCTGCCACCATCATCAATACACGGAATTGCTGTGGTGTTAAAGACTGAATACGTTCAGCCAAAGCTGTTTCATCTGCAGCGCGAGGGTCAAAGTTAACATTCGCAGCCAAGTTTGGCGGCAACCAAATCTCACCTTCTAAAACTTGACGAATTGCTTCACCAATATGGCTCGGATGTGCCGATTTTGGGATATAACCCATCGCCCCATGCGCAATTGAACGTTGAATAATCGATGCTTCTTCGTGAGCGGACACCACAATAATTGGGATAGATGGATATTGCGCACGCACATGCACCAATGCAGAAAAGCCCGATGCCCCTGGTAAATTCAAGTCCAATAAAACAAGATCAGGCTCAGGTCCATTTTCCAAACGTTCGTACAATTCATTAACTGCAGCAGTTTCATGAATTTGAGCTTGCGGTAAGCTATAACGAACCGCCTGAATTAAGGCATGGCGAAACAGCGGATGATCATCAACGATTAATATATTCATAACAGACGTGAGAGATCTTGGGCACAGTTGTTATATTCTAACCACACAAAGACAATTAAGGATATGCAAGACATGACTTTTTTGCATTTATTGTGCAATTAATCACAGAAAAGCGTTTATTTTTTATGTTTTCAGCGCTCAGTCAAAAAGGTTGATCATTTTGTGGATTTTTTAATCAGTTTTATTTTACAACCAAAACGCTCAAAACAAGATGTAATATGAAATAGAAAATATCCCAAGATAAGGGTTTATATCCGTACCGATTCAGACAAACTCAGCAACAAAGCAGGACAAGCGTTTGATATTACCCCGGGCATGGTCGCAACAGTCGATATTAAAACGGGTGAAAAAACGGTGTTGGATTATCTGATCAAACCATTCAACAAAGCCAAAGAGGCCTTGCGTGAGCGCTAAACAGAAATTCGCTTATACCTGAATTTAATGAATCATCTCATCCCTGATTCTTGCCTTCTCCCAAAACCCAATTGGGTTCAAATGAAGGCGAGAATGAGGGCGATAATATCCTATGCCCTCTACAGTTTTATTTTTCACAGATTTTGCATTTCATCTTAATTGCCTAAACAATCTACAGCAACGCAGTAAATCCTTATTTTCGCCTCTTTCCAAGCCTGATGACACTGTGTATAACCATAAGTCACGCAATGAAAATGATAAGCATAGGCAAAACAGGTAAAAAACCGTTAGACTATGCATCTCTCTCATTCAATGTCGTTTCAGACAAATAAGAAGGTAAAGGTTGATGCCGCTCAATACTGTCGAAGAGCTTGTAGCAGATATCCGTGCAGGAAAAATGGTCATCCTCATGGATGATGAAGATCGTGAAAATGAAGGTGATTTAGTCATTGCCGCAACCCACGTTCGCCCTGAAGATATCAACTTCATGATCACACACGCGCGTGGTCTTGTTTGCTTAACCTTAAGTCGTGACCGTTGCCAGCAATTAAACCTACCGTTAATGGTTGATGCCAATGGTGCACAACACGGTACGAACTTTACTTTGTCGATTGAAGCTGCTGAAGGCATTACCACGGGTATTTCTGCCGCAGAACGTGCGCATACCATTCAAACCGCTGTCGCTGCACACGCCAAGCCTGCCGATATTGTTCAGCCTGGGCATATTTTCCCACTCATGGCACAGCCAGGTGGTGTATTGCACCGTGCAGGACATACCGAAGCAGGTTGTGATCTTGCCCGTTTGGCAGGTTTAGAGCCTGCATCGGTAATTTGTGAAATCATCAATGAAGACGGCACGATGGCGCGTCGTCCAGATTTAGAAATTTTTGCTGAAAAGCACGGGTTAAAAATTGGTACTATTGCCGATTTAATCCACTATCGCATGACCAATGAACAAACTGTAGAGCGTTTGGATCAGCAAAGCATCGACACCGAATATGGTACTTTTGACTTATATCGCTACCGTGAACTGGGGAACCCAGACATTCACTTGGCATTGGTCAAAGGCGAGCCGAAAGAAGGCGTTACCACAGTACGTGTGCATGGTTTTAATCCAACCCGTGATTTGCTGAAGCTGAAAAAAGCAGATGGTTCGGCAACTTGGAATTTAGACCGTGCTTTAAAAGAAATTGCCAACAGTGAACGTGGTGTTTTGGTCTGGATTGGTCAAGCTCAATTGCAAGACTTGGGCCCTGCCCTAGACAGCCTTAAATCCCCGAAACAAGGCAAAGCCAATGCTGCATTGTCACAGCAATACCAAACCATTGGCGTGGGTGCACAAATTTTACGTGATTTAGGCGTTGAAAAAATGAAGCTACTCAGCTCACCATTACGTTTCAATGCTTTATCAGGCTTTAACTTAGAAGTGGTGGAATATATCACCGCAGATCCAACATCAGAGAAATAATCGAGGTTGCTATGGCAATTCGCCGTATTGAAGGTTTATTACATCTCGCTAGCGAAGGCCGTTATGCGATTTTAGTCGGTCGTTTTAATAGTTTTGTGGTTGAGCATTTGCTTGATGGCGCAATTGACACATTGAAACGTCATGGCGTATCAGAGGATAATATCACCGTTGTTCATGCACCAGGCGCTTGGGAACTTCCTGTTGTGGCTAAAAAATTAGCTGCATCGAATGGTTATGATGCCATTATTGCACTCGGCGCAGTGATTCGCGGTAGCACTCCACACTTTGACTTTGTTGCAGGCGAATGTGCCAAAGGCTTAGGTGTGGTTGGTTTAGATACTGGCTTACCTGTGATTAACGGTGTATTGACTACGGATAGTATTGAACAAGCAATTGAACGCTCTGGAACAAAAGCAGGTAATAAAGGAAGTGAAGCTGCCTTAACTGCAATTGAAATGGTTAACTTGTTAAAGGCTATTTAACGCTATGTCGCAAACACTTCAAGCAACTTATGCAGCAAAACGTAAAGCACGTCGTTTTGCTGTGCAAGGTATTTATGAATGGCAGATGAGCCACAATCCAGTACATGAAATTGAAGCACGTACCCGTGTGGAAAATGCCATGCACAAAGTGGATCTCGGCTATTATCATGAATTGTTGACTCAAGTGGTTGCCAATCATGAAGCATTGGATGCATTACTGGTGCCTGTTCTTGATCGTGACATTCAAGCACTCGATGGTGTTGAACTCGCCACCTTACGTTTAGGTGCTTATGAGTTAGAACAACATCTGGAAATTCCATACCGTGTGGTATTGGATGAAGCGATTGAATTGGCAAAACACTTTGGTGGTGCAGACAGCCACAAATACATCAATGGTGTATTAGACCGTCTTGCCAACAGCTTACGTGCAGCAGAAAAGCAACAAAGCAACTAATTCAAAGTATTGAGTCGATTGTTGTATGGCTGAGTTTTCCATTATTGAGACCTATTTCAACAGACCGCGTCCCGATGCAGTCGATTTAGGTGTCGGTGATGACTCAGCTCTGCTCACCCCTCCGCCGCAACAACAATTGGTCATTTGTGCCGACACTTTAGTCGCTGGACGACATTTCCCCCTCGATACCAACCCACATGCGATTGGTTGGAAATCGGTTGCGGTCAATTTATCTGACATTGCCGCCATGGGTGCCACCCCACACAGTATTTTACTGGCATTGAGCCTACCCCAAATTGATCATGACTGGCTCAAAGGTTTTAGTCAGGGTTTACATGATTGTTGCGATCAATTCGGGGTAAGTTTAATAGGTGGAGATACCACACAAAGCCCGCATCTCACCATTTCCGTTACCGCCTTAGGCTGGATTGAACAAGGACAAGCAATTCCACGTTCAGGCGCACAAGTCGGTGATTATATTTGCGTCAGCGGACAAGTCGGCGATGCCGCTTTTGGTTTAGATCATCTCGATCACCCCTTAAAACAACGCTTAGACTACCCGACACCTCGCTGCCAACTCGGGCAACAACTCAAAGGTCTGGCTTCAAGCATGATTGATGTTTCAGATGGCTTGGCACAAGATTTAGGGCATATTCTCAAAGCCTCTCAGGTCGGTGCTTGTATTGAACTCAGCCAACTGCCTATAGATGCTGCATTAACCGAATTACCACAACAAAAGCAGTGGCAATATGCCTTGGCAGGTGGCGATGACTATGAGTTATGCTTTACAATAAGCCCACAAAATTATCAGCAGCTTTTGCAAAAACCGCTGAATACCCCTATTCATATTATTGGCAAAATTAACAATCAAAACCGCTTAAGCTTTGAACAGAATGGCGTAGATCGTTCACTTCATTTTCATGGATACCAACACTTTGCAAAAACCCGCGATTAATTTCAAAGCCATGTCTTGGACTGACCGACTGATTGTATGCTGTGGTGTTGGCTTCGGTTCAGGTCTACTACCCAAAGCTCCCGGTACCTTTGGTTCGGCCTTTGCCCTACTGTTCATTCCCATTTGGTTCGCGCTTGGTTTCATTCCAAGCCTTTTTGCCATTGCCATCATGTCCCTCGTTGGTATATATATCTGTGGACGTACTGCACAGGTTATGGGCGTACATGATGATGGTCGTATTGTTTGGGATGAATTTGCAGGACAATCGATTACCTTTTTACCCCTGATTTTTATCAATCAAATCAGCTGGGTCTGGGTAATTGTGGGTTTTGCCCTATTCCGACTATTTGATGTGTGGAAACCTTGGCCAATACGTGTGATTGACCGTCGGGTCGAGGGTGGTTTTGGCATCATGCTGGACGATATTATTGCGGGTCTTTGGGCCGCATTATGTATTTATATTTATTTATCTTTTACTTTGGTTTAGCCATCACTAGGATTCAACATGTCTACCACCGTGATTATTCTTGCAGCAGGTAAAGGCACGCGCATGCGTTCAAATTTACCAAAAGTATTACAACCTCTTGCAGGACGCCCACTCTTGGGTCACGTGATTGATACCGCAAAAAAATTACAAGCCGATCATATTATTACCATTTACGGTCATGGCGGTGCTTTGGTTCAAAATGCGTTTGCGCATGAACAGGTACAGTGGGTCGAACAAGCGGAACAGCTCGGCACAGGTCACGCAGTCAAAGTGACTTTACCTGTTTTACCACGTGAAGGTGTATCGCTGATTTTATCGGGAGATGTGCCCTGTATTACAGAGCAAACCCTACAAAAGCTGCTCAATGTTTCACGTGAAACCCAAATTGGCTTGGTGACACTTACCCTTGCTGATGCCACGGGTTATGGTCGTATTGTACGTGAAGACGGTAAAATTCAAGCGATTGTTGAACATAAAGATGCGTCTGAAGCACAACGTCAAATTCAAGAAATTAACACGGGTATTTACTGCGTCAGCAATACCAAATTACATGAATGGCTACCAAAACTAAGTAATAACAATGCGCAGGGGGAATATTACCTAACCGATATTGTGGCGATGGCAATTGCCGATGGTTTAGAAGTTGCATCGGTAGAACCCGAACTGGCTTTTGAAGTAGAAGGCGTGAATGACCGTGTGCAATTGGCTGCCTTAGAACGTGAGTTCCAGAACTTCCAAGCCAAGCAACTCATGCAACAAGGTGTGCATTTAATTGACCCAACCCGCTTTGATTTACGTGGTAATCTCACTGCAGGTAAAGACGTTCGCATTGATATTAACGTAATTATTGAAGGCGATTGCGAACTGGGTGATGGCGTAGAAATTGGTGCAGGTTGTATCCTCAAAAACACCAAAATTGCTGCGGGCACTAAAGTTCAGCCGTATAGCGTATTTGACCAAGCGGTTGTAGGTGAAGCTGCGCAAATTGGTCCATTCTCACGTTTACGTCCGGGTGCGGTATTGGCCAATGAAGTGCATATTGGCAACTTTGTTGAAGTGAAAAACAGTCAAATTGGTTTAGGCTCCAAAGCCAACCACTTTACCTACTTAGGTGATGCCGAAGTGGGTGCAGGCAGCAATATTGGTGCAGGTACGATTACTTGCAATTATGATGGTGCCAATAAATTTAAAACCATTATTGGTGACCAAGTCTTTATTGGTTCAAATAGTTCATTGGTTGCACCTGTCACCATTGCCAATGGTGCAACGGTAGGCGCAGGCTCGACCATTACCCGTGATGTTGCAGAACAGTGTTTAGCTGTGGAACGTTCTAAACAGTTCACTAAAGAAAATTATCAACGTCCACAGAAATTGAAAAAATAAGAGGAAGTTCCTATGTGCGGTATTGTCGGTGGCGTTGCAGAACGTAGTATTACCAATATCCTCATTGAAGGTTTAAAGCGTTTAGAATATCGCGGTTATGATTCCGCAGGTTTGGCATTGATTAGTCAAGGTCAGGTCTTGCGTGAGCGTCGTGTCGGTAAAGTAGCAAATCTTGAGCAAGCAGTACTAGATTCTCAAGTCACAGGTTCACTCGGTATTGCCCATACACGTTGGGCAACACATGGCAAACCGACAGAAAACAATGCACATCCGCATATTTCTGGCAATGTTGCTGTCGTACACAACGGTATTATCGAAAATTATCAAGAACTGAAAGATGAGCTAGAAGCTTTAGGCTATATGTTCAGCTCTCAAACGGATACTGAAGTGGTTGCGCACTTGGTCAACCATGCTCTTAAAACTGCACCGAATTTATTGGTTGCGGTACAGCAAGTCGTGCCTCAACTGAAAGGTGCTTATGCTCTGGGAATTATCCATACCGATTATCCAGATGAATTGATCACGGTACGTGAAGGTTCTCCTTTGGTGATTGGTGTCGGTATTGGCGAAAACTTTATCAGTTCAGACCAATTGGCGTTATTGCCGATCACCAACCGTTTTATGTATTTGGAAGAAGGTGATATCGCCCGCTTAACTCGCGACAGCATTGAAGTTTTTGTAAACGGTCAAACGGTTGAACGCCCTGTAAAAGAGTTGGATGCAACTGTAAGCAATGCATCGAAGGGTGAATATAAACACTACATGCTCAAAGAAATTTATGAGCAGCCTGAAGCAATTCAACAAACCATTTCACAAGCATTGAATGGCAACGCTTTACGTGAAGATTTCCTGAAAGATGCCGAGCTTGATTTTGCCAAGATTCAACAGGTACAGATTATTGCCTGCGGTACCAGCTACCATGCAGGGATGATTGCAAAATACTGGTTTGAACAGCTAATTAACTTGCCATGTCATGTGGAAATTGCCAGCGAATACCGTTATCGCACCCCAGTCATTGTGAATAACACATTGTATGTGTGCATTTCACAATCTGGTGAAACTGCAGATACTTTAGCTGCTTTACGTGATACGCAAAAACGTGCTGCTGCAAAAGGCTTAAATATTAGCACCATGACCATTTGTAACGTGGCAACTTCATCTATGGTGCGTGAAACCAATCATAGTTTGTTGACACTCGCAGGCCCTGAAATTGGTGTGGCATCGACCAAAGCCTTTACGACACAATTGGCAGCATTAATGCTATTGGTGCTCAAAATTGGTCAGGTGAAAAATGCAATTGCAGCGACAGAAACAGCTGAAATTATTGCAGGCTTATGGCACACACCAAAAGTGATTTTAGATACTTTGCAAAATGATACGGCAATTTTACGTTTGTCTGAATTGTTTGTAGAGAAAAATCACTGCTTGTTCTTGGGTCGTGGCACACAATTCCCAATCGCCTTGGAAGGTGCTTTGAAACTGAAAGAAATTTCATATATTCACGCAGAAGGTTATGCTGCGGGTGAATTAAAGCACGGCCCATTGGCATTGGTCGATAATGACATGCCTGTGGTGATTTTAGCACCGCAAGATGACATGCTGGATAAACTGAAATCCAATATGGAAGAAGTACAGGCACGTGGTGGTGAGCTGTTTGTATTTGCAGATGAACACAGCGGCATTCCTGCAGATAAAGAACGCCAGCATGTGGTTTATGTACCACAGGTCAGCGCGTTGCTTGCGCCAATTGTGTATAGTATTCCTGTGCAGTTGTTGTCTTACCATGTGGCGGTTTTACGTGGTACAGATGTCGACCAGCCTAGAAACTTGGCAAAAAGCGTAACAGTGGAATAATATTGATTAAATTCAATGATTTAAATTTAATAAAATTATTTTGAATCACCTAAAAAATCCGCAGTCGGCTTCATTTTTAGAAATTTAGTACTGCGGAATTTTTATTTCTGATACTTTTATTTTTCGCATAACTACAGTGCATAGCAAGCGATATTGAAACTCTTGCAGACAATGAAAACTTTTATAAAAACAAATAACCTAAGTCATTTAACCACACTATTTTCTAAAAATGTTGTTTATTTATTCAGTCAGTACAATGACATGCAAAAAATGATTGACCCTATTTTTGCATCATGTATTATACACCGCATGCGGGAATAGCTCAGTTGGTAGAGCACAACCTTGCCAAGGTTGGGGTCGCGAGTTCGAGTCTCGTTTCCCGCTCCAAGATTTTAAAAGCCTCAGTCGAAAGATTGGGGCTTTTTTGTTATTGATTTTATTATATTTTTCAAAAATACCCCTTCCCTTACTAATTGATTCAATAAAACACTCTTAATGTAATTTGTATTTTGTGACCAAGATGTGACCATAGCGTGCCCACGACAATACAAATGGTCTCAATTGCCCTTAAATGTTCTTAATTCATTACCACATTCAGAGCTTTTTTAGGCAAAAATTATTCTATTCTCTTCCAAACAATATTTTTACCAAACGATCAAGGATCTGTGGCTATTTCACTTTTTTAATGTGACCAAACTAACTATTCTCAACTTTCTTAAAAATCAATAAATCACCCACTTCTACATCCAATGCAGTACAAATTTTATCAATTGTCTCAAAATCAATCCGTACAGATTCATCATTATAAAGTTTATGTAAAGTAGATTTATTAATTCCAGTACTTCTCACCAAATCAGCAACCTTAAGTTTCCTTTCTGCTAATAAAACGGCCAAGTTTGAAATAATCATAAAATTTCCTATTTAAATCATAAAAAGTACTTGCAACAACATAAAAATGTGATAATTTATGTCTTGGGAATAATTTTTCCTAGTTACCTAGTAAAAAATATGAGGCTCTATTATGTCATATACCTATCTCACAGCCCAACAACTGGCTGAAAAAATCCAGTACGACGCTCGGACCATTCGCAACCAACTAAAGGATAGTGTCTTTATAGAAGGTGTCCACTACATCCGTCCTTTTGGTGGTCGAAAAATTCTTTTTGTTTGGGAACGTATTGAAACTGAAATGCTTAAATTCACTGGTTTAAGCATGGATGCATTGCAATAAGACTTAGGAGATTTACTAATGGCTACCATCCGGGAACGAAGTGGCAAACTGATTGCCGACTTTCGCTACATGGGCATTCGTTGCAGAGAAACAACCAATCTTGTAGATAATGCCTATAACCGTCGTATTTTGAAAAAACGTCTCGAACAGCTTGAGGCTGAAATTACTTTGGGAATTTTTGATTACGAAAAGTACTTTCCAAAAAGTAACCGTGTTGAGGAGTTTAAGGAAAAAAGAAGTCAGCAAATCGCTGTACAAACTAAGGTTCCTCTTTTTAAGGAGTTTACTGAAGTGTGGTTTAAGCAAAAACAAGTAGAATGGAGAATTTCATATCAACAAAAGGTTTCAATTGTAATCAAAAACTATTTGATCCCTGCTTTTGGTAATCAGCTTCTCTCAAAAATCAAGAAGTCAGACTTGCTGAACTTCCGTGCTTCCCTCGCCAAAGTGACTCACGGAAAAAAACAGACAAGCCTGAAAGCATCGCGGATTAATCAAATCATGACGCCTTTACGTATGATACTCAATGATGCGGCTGAACGATACGAGTTTGAGTCACCTTATAAAAATATTAACAATCTGAAGGAAAGTAAAATTGAAGTCTCTCCCTTTTCTATGGAAGAGGTGCATAAAATTCTCACAACGGTACGTGAAGACTTCCGCCCCTATTACACCATTCGCTTTTTTACCGGCATGCGTACCAGTGAAATAGATGGCCTGCAATGGAAAAATATCGACTTACAGCGTCGCGAAATCCATATCAGAGAAGCATTAGTGAATGGTGTTCTTGGTGGAACCAAAACTTATGGTTCTGACCGTACGATCCAAATGAATGACCGCGTTTACCAGGCCTTTCTGCAACAGAAAAGCTTAAATAATGGTAAATCAGAGTTTGTATTCTGCAATCGTGACGGTGGACCTCTCGATTATCGTCTAGTGAATAAACGTGTATGGCATCCTCTCTTGCGCTTTTTAGGATTGAAGCCTCGAAGAGCCTATCAAACACGTCATACAGCAGCAACACTTTGGCTGTCGGCAGGAGAGAATCCAGAATGGATCGCACGTCAATTGGGACACTCAACGACTGAAATGCTGTTCCGGGTCTATAGCCGTTACATCCCCAATGTTACGCGTCGCGATGGCAGTGCATTTGAAGCTATGCTAGAAAAACTTAATACAGAGGAGCTTGCACATGAATAGTAAAGCTTTCTTTGGTGGTGTGGTCGTCAGTCCTGAAGCAGATATGGTCGCTCGTGAATTAATCCACGAGTTACACATTCCTAAACTGCACAATCTAGCCTTTCTACTAAAAGTTAACAAGTGCTTCGATGATCATCAGGCATTGAGACTTTGGCTACAGCGAATGCTAGATGATGGACAAGCCCATTACGATGATTTAGCCCAACAGGCCCGCCTCCAGTTAATGAGCTTAGCTCCCTGATCAAATAAATATACAAGGTCATCTAATTGATGACCTTAGCCCTCTCTACCTATAAAAAGGTGAACGCATGCATAAAGATATTTCAATTTGGATGCCGCTCTATATTGGCGACTTACAGGCGAAATTTGTACGAATGACAGCAGAGCAAATTGGTACGGCACTGCTGTTAATGATGCATTTTTGGAAAAATGGTGCTGTTCCTCATGAACTAGCGACACTATGTAGCATCACAAAATTATCGCAAAATACCAAGGCTAAAACGTTGTTGCAAACACTGATAGCATTGGAATTTTTTGAAGTCGAGTCTGAACAGATTCATTCAATTTTTTTACTAGTTTAAAAAGCCAAGCATTGCAAAATCAGCAAATGAAATCTGATAGAGCTAAAAATGCAGCTCAAGCACGTTGGCGTAAATCCGCTAGTAATGCTCAAGCAACTCCAAAGAAGAACCCGAATATTGCTCAAATCATGCATGAACCATGCTCTTCATCTTCAAATTTTGAAGAAAAAAATGAGAATTTTTTAGAAAATTCCAAATGGATCTAGGAAAGTGATCATCAATACTATACTAAAAAATTCCAGTTTCGTGCAGAAACAACAGAAACACTTTGTCCTACCCATCATATACCCCTAATAGAAATTGCTGGTCACAGACTCTGCAAATTGTGTGCGAAAGAAAGCGTTCATCACTCACATGCAGCCTATGCAGATGAACTGCAACCCCATTACTACAACAAAAAATCAAAAACTCAGGGCTCAATAAACGTTACCTAGATTGTGGCTTCAAGAATTATGTGGTTACATGTCCGGCACAAGACAAAGCCATCAAACTATGTCAGGCTTTTGCACAGCAGATTCTTTCTGACCATTATCCAAACCTGCTGCTCATTGGCACACCGGGTACAGGAAAGACTCATTTGGGTGCATCAATCATTCGTAACATTCTGCATAACAGTACAAAATCTGCACGCTACTATACTAGTGCAGAAATTGCTCAAAAAATGATGGACACTTGGTCAGATGCTTCACGCTCTGAAAAGGAAGTTATCGAGCATTTCTCTAGTTTTGATTTATTGGTGATTGATGAATATGGCTTGCATGATCGGCACGAAAAACGCCTAGAGATGGTGCATAAGGTCTTATATAGCCGTTATGATTGAAGTTGGGTGCATGGCACATGCGCGTCGTAAATTCCATGAATTGCATGTGACTGGAAAAAGTCAGATCGCGGAATAAGCATTACGAATGATCCAACAACTGTATGTAATAGAGGCAGAATTAAAAGAAACAACCAGACTGTAAAATTGAATATCGTCTACAGCGAAGGCAACAAGATAGTCAACCAATTATGCAGCAGTTGCATGATTGGTTGAAAGAACATCAGGTGAAGGTTCCCCCCAGTTCATCCACAGCGAAAGCGATCAATTACAGTTTAAAACGCTGGCAAGCCCTTTGCCGGTATCTAAATGATGGCAATCTGCCGATTGATAATAATTGGGTGGAAGTGCGACACGAAGTCGCTTAATGAAGTTGTTCCCCCTGCGGGAACCACCCGTGTCACCGGGTGAATCTAGAAGGCTGAATAAAGAGCGCCTTCGACAATGTAACGAGGCACCGCAAGG
>NZ_VPBV01000031.1:0-34497 GCF_013418545.1 Acinetobacter sp. YH12136 | reverse complement strand
TTCGCAAGAGATGCGATGGATGTCTGGTGATTTGTAGTCATAAATTTAAGTCCCCACTTGTTTCTAAGTGGGGACTAAATTAAGGCTTATAGGATGAATTCAGAAGGTGTGTTCAGCGGACGCTTACGTTTAAAGTTCCGTTTTTACGCTTGGCAGCAACGACAAAGCAGTGATGGTGCTGCAACAGTGACACTGTACCTGAATTATTATGATCCGAGTCAAACTCAAATTTTGAAGCATTCCACCGCTTTGCAAAAAGGCAAAATTGGCTCGGTGAATTTATTTGCTTCTGCTGCGCACAGTCAGCGTAATACGTTGGTGATGGTGCATGAATTACTGCATACCTTTGGTGCCACAGATAAATACGATTTGAGCACAGGTCAGCCGATTTATCCGATTGGTTATGCAGACCCAAATCAGCAACCGTTATATCCACAACGACAGGCTGAACTGATGGCAGCTTATGTGCCACTTTCGCAAAACAAAAGTAAGATGCCTGACTCGCTACAACAGACGCGTATTAACGAAATGACTGCCATAGAATTGGGTTGGAAATAATGTGGATAAGCATGTACTTATCCACATCTCTAATAGAGCCTGTGTAAAAGTATGTGCTTGAGTATGAACCGAGCCATTTATATTCATGGGTTTATTCCTAAACCGATCTGTTAAACTATTCATCCACCCAGTACGATGAGTCACTATGAGTTTAGCCAGCCTAATTGATGAATTGAATCCCCAGCAAAAACAAGCAGCCACGACAGCATATCAACATAGTCTGGTCTTGGCTGGCGCAGGCTGTGGCAAAACCAAAACCATTGTGGCACGTGCAGCGTACTTGATTGATCAAGGTATTCCAGCCAATCAAATTCAAATTTTGACCTTTACCCGCCGTGCGGCGAGTGAAATTGTCGCACGGGTGGAGTTGGCACTGGGCGAGCAAGCCAAAGGCTTACGTGCTTCGACCTTTCATACTTTTTGTATGTACTTGTTACGACGTATTCCTAAAGCTTTTGGCTTGGAACAATTTTCTATTATTGATCGTGATGATCAGTTGATGATGTTTCGCCTCATTCGCGGAAAAGATGATAAGAAAAATCCAAGTCAGTTGCCTAAGCCTCAAGAATTATGTGATTTGTATTCTTTTGCGCGGAATACCCGTCAAAAACTGAGTGTGGCTTTAGAAAAGCAACAGCCTGAATATTTGGCATTAAAAGATCAAATTGCTGAAATTATGCAGGAATACGAAAGCCGTAAACGTGCACGTGGCTTTCTCGATTATGACGATATTTTGGCTGTGGTGGCATCGGCATTGGCGCAGTCGGAAGGTCTGGTCGATTATGTCGCGTCAATTTGTCAGCATCTTCTGGTCGATGAAATGCAGGACACCAATCCTTTGCAATGGGCTTTGCTTGAGCCTTTAAAAGATCGGGTCAGTTTGTTTTGTGTGGGCGATGATGCACAATCGATTTATGGTTTCCGTGGTGCAGATTTTGAAAATATTCATCATTTCACAGAGCGCGTACCCAATGCTCAAATTTTCAAATTAGAGCAAAATTACCGTTCTACGCAGGAAATTTTAGACCTGTCCAATTGGTTGTTAGATCAAAGTGAGATTCGCTATAACAAACGGTTGCAGGCGCATCGTGGTGATGGCATCAAACCCAAAATGCATATTTTCCCGAATGAATTTGATGAAGCCAAATGGATTGCGATTGATATTAAAGAGCGACATTTCTTGCAAGGCGCGCCGTGGTCAGATCACATGGTGTTGGTACGCTCCAGTTTTGCTGCACGGCATATTGAAGCGGCATGTATTGCGGCAAGCGTGCCGTATCGTTTTATTGGTGGCATGAAGTTATTGGAAACTGCGCATGTGAAAGACTTGCTCAGTTTATTGCGGGTCATTGCCAATCCTCTAGATGATATTGCATGGATGCGTTTTCTGACCTTATGGAATGGTGTGGGCGATGTCGGTGCGAGTAAGTTGGCACAACAACTATTGCTTGAACCGAGCATGGATAAAATTATTGAAAAGTTGGAAAAGTTTGGAAAATTGCCTGAAAAAACTTTACTGATTATGAAGCAGATGGACGTTTTACGGCATGAAGTCGCTGCTTGTGTCGGTTTGGGGATAGAAGCCATTCAGGAACAATTGGCAGAAAATTATAAAAAAGACTGGAATCGTCGTCAGGGAGATTTTCAGTTGGTACAACAATTGGCAGCCAAGCATGCGCAGTTAAGTGAATTTTTAGAAGAGTACGTACTCGATCCTGTATATATTTCAGAAATTGAACGTCAGTCAGATACCGATGTGGTCACTTTGATTACGATTCACTCTGCCAAGGGCACAGAACAAAAAGTTTGTTATGTGGCCAATGTGACACCGGGGCAGTACCCACACTCGCGGGCGCAGGGCAGTTTTGATGATATTGAAGAAGAACGTCGCGTGTTGTATGTGGCCTTGACCCGCGCCCAAAATGAACTGATTTTAACCAAACAAAATCTGAATTTATGGGCGCGTGACATGGTAGATGAACAAGGGCGCAAACTGGACAGTTATTTTTTGAGTGATCTGACACGGCAGTTATGTACGATGGAAACCCATCACCGTCCCCGTCAGCAAACGGTTAAAAGCGCCTTGGTGGAACGTCAAGCGATTAATTTAGATTTTGGCATTGATCTCGATTAAACTATGTCACATGGTTTCCTGCAAAAAGTAGAGTAGGCGAGTGCTTTTTGATGTTTTTTGCCTATTTTAAGGTTGTAAGATGAAAATTTTAGTTCGTAGTTTAGAGCGTACAGTGACTGAAGAAGAATTGTTAAAGCTTTTTCAGGAATATGGCACTGTAGAATCTTGTAATTTGGTGTTGGATGCTGCAACAGGAAAATCTAAAGGTTTTGCATTTGTAGAAATGCCACATGCACGTGAGGCAGTAAAAGCCATTAAAGCGCTGAATACTTTGCGTCTGCATGGTCATGGAATACGTGTCAAAGCAGCAGAAGATAAGCCTGCATCAAAATAGTTCAAAGGGAGCAAAAAATGCTCCTTTTTTATGCGTGAATTTTAGTGGGAAATGACTGATGAGCACCGCTTTGGTGCACGATTTTATCGCAGTAAAAATAGTGTATTTTTTATTGGGTGTTGCAGGAAAATCGGTTTAATCTAAGCTTCTTAGAACGCTAAATTGAGGAAATGCTCATGTCCCGTGTTGCTCGTTTTCATGCAGATCGTACCAATCAGAAATTATATTTCGCCCGTCTTTCATGTCAGCAGGCCGAGCAAACCGAGCATGTTCAGCAAGCGCAGGCACATCGTGAAGCTGCGGTGTTTCATTTAAATGGCGCGGTGCTGGCTTTTTTGCAGGAATTGGTGCGGTATTATCGTTTAAATGACAGTAATCCAACCCTTAAATCAATTGAAGAATTGATGGCAGCCAAAGGGCAGATTTCCCCTGAAGTGGCAATTTTGCAGCAACTGAGCAAATCGGGTTTTATTGCAGAGTTAAAGCGCGCTTATCGTTTATGTCAGTACACGCCCGAGCCAAGTGCACCAGGACCTGAACAGGAAACGTCATCCAATTTGATTATTAAAGTCACGCAATCTCCGCAAGCATGGCTACCAGATACGAAAATTTTGCGCGAATGGCATCGTGACTTAACCCAGTTGATTGATGGTTTTCGTAATGAAATGGTGGAATTTTAAGCCGACCAAACGCCCTTGAAAAAAATCTGATCAGCCCGATATAAATATTCTGAACGATGCAAAGTGCAAGCGCCTTTGCCGCCATGTCGAGCATGGAGGATATATGTCTATAGAGCAATTGAAAGAATTATTTGGTAATCAGGAAGCAATTTTAGAGCTGGTTCAGCTTGAAGGTGGCGAGTTGGCATTGCGTAATGCAGGCTCAGAGAAAGAGCCATTGGTCAAAATCCAGTTCAATGACGAAGTCAAAGCCATATTGGGCGATCAGACGGCTGTTGTGGCACAGCACATGATTCAGGCGGCATTATTTGGCTTGTTGGAAAAGCAGGTCAATGAATGGCATGCCGAAATTGTGGATGAACAGCCGCAATTTATGAGTTAATCCCAAAAGGTCTTTCGGTGATGAGCTATCTTTAATGAATAGATTGTCTATCTGCTTTGGTTAAAATCATGGACAGTATTAGATAGTTTTTCATCAACACAATGAAAGCCAATCTATACGTCAACAAAAAAAGCGCAGCTTAAACGGTGCGCTTTTTGTGATTTTGGCTATGGGTTTTAGATGAATGATGCTCAATGCGTTGGTGGCTGATGATGGGCAATTTCAATTTGATTTAAAATATAATTGCTCATATTTTTCGCCATTTCTTCTTTGGCAAAATACACTTCACCAATGTTGTCTTTACGAATTACTTCCGCTTCGGCTTTGCTTTCTGCACACACCAAAACCTGAATTTCAGGGTTTAGGGTTTTGGCAATATCCACAATTTTATGAATATCCAAAATGTCCATAGGCGAGAGAACGAGTAGTCGTGCATGTTGAATATGTGCCTGAATCAGTACACCCACTTCTGTGGCAATGCCGCTGACTGCAGCAATGCCTTTTTCGCGTAAGTCTTCGACAATTTCACGGTTTTCTTCCGCAATCACGACCTTAATATTTTCAGCCATTAAATTTTGAGTAATGCGGCGTCCGACTTCACCATGTCCAACAATCACCACCTGATCACGTAAATAATCTTGAGAAACTTCATCGGGCAGCATGGCTAAAGGGTCATTGCTGCGTTCAAGCAAACGCGCCAAATAAGAGCGTTCCCGAATCCAGTTTTGCACAGGCTCAATCGCAGAAAAAACAAAGGAATTGAGGGTAATTGAAATGAGTGCGCCTGCTAAAATCAGGTTTTGTCCTTCTAGTGACAGCAGTTGTAAAGATACACCTAGCGTTGCCAAAATAAAGGAAAACTCACCAATTTGTGCCAAGCTCGCGCCTACGGTCAAGGCTGTATTGAGTGGATAGCGGAAGAACAAGACCAATGCCATGGCTGCAATGGTTTTACCCACCATGATAATGCCGACGACCGCTAAAACGTGCAGTGGTTCTTCTATCAGAATACGCGGGTCAAACAGCATGCCCACAGCAACGAAAAATAGAATGGAGAAAATTTCACGTAAGGGTAAAGTTTCTTCTTCGGCGCGATGACTGAAATCAGATTCTTTGACCACCATCCCCGCAAAGAACGCCCCAAGTGCCATCGACACGCCAAAGATTTTATAAGCACCAAAGGCAATTGATACCGCAGCAGCGACCACAGTCAGGGTAAACAGTTCCCGCGAGCCTAAGCGAGCCACAATTTGCATAATGAAGGGCACAAGGCGTTTGCCAACAATCAGCATAAAGGCAATAAAGCCTGAAACTTTTAATAAAGTCAGTCCGAGTGTTAGCCAAATATTTTCATCACTGGCATTGTCGATAGCTTGTCCACCCAGTAATACAGCTGTGGCAGGCAAAAGCACCAATGCTAAGACCATCACTAAGTCTTCAACTAACAACCAGCCTACGGCAATTTTACCGTTCACGGAGTCGAGCAGGCCACGATCACCCAATGCTTTTAAGAGCACAACGGTACTGGCACAAGACAGACTTAAGCCAAAAATTAAGGCAGAACCAAAACTCCAACCCCACATCATCGACACGCCTACACCGAGCAGGGTCGCCACGGCGATCTGCAATACTGCACCAGGCAAAGCAATGCGTCGTACCTGCATTAAATCATTTAGCGAGAAATGCATGCCAACACCGAACATGAGGAACATGACCCCAAGTTCTGCCAATTGGTTGGCAAGATGAATATCTGCCACAATGCCCGGTGTGTTGGGACTAATGATGACACCTGCAATCAGATAGCCCATAAGCGGTGGAAGGCGTAAGCGCGCAGCGATATAGCCAAATATCAGTGCCAAGCTAAAACCAACGGCAAGTAAGATGATGAGTTCTACATCATGAGGCACGAGAAACTCCTAAGCCATGGTGAAGGTGCGGTCAAAAGACTGAAATAAGACAAGCACAAATAGTGCCAAAAAAGAAAACGAGGAAATTTTAACAAGTGAGGCAAAAAAAGTGCAAAAAAAACGACCTGAATAAGGTCGTTTTTTAAAAAAGCTAAAATTATTTGATTTTAGCTTCTTTGAAAACTACGTGTTGACGGATTTTTGGATCAAATTTTTTGATTTCCATTTTTTCCGGCATAGTACGTTTGTTTTTAGTAGTGGTATAGAAATAACCTGTACCAGCTGTAGAAACTAAGCGAATCTTATCACGCATTGTCCTGACTCCTTACTTAGATCTTTTGACCTTGAGCACGAAGGTCAGCAACAACCTTTTCAATGCCCAATTTGTCGATAATACGCATACCTTTAGTGGTTAAACGAAGACGTACGAAACGTTTTTCACTTTCTAACCAGAAACGGTGGTTGTGCAGGTTCGGCTCGAACCGGCGCTTAGTTTTGTTGTTGGCGTGTGAGACGTTGTTACCAACGACTGGACGCTTGCCGGTAACTTGGCAAACCTTAGACATGGTGTAACTCCATTGATTTAGCCAACAGCAAATCTGTATGGCCAGTCAAAAATAAACGGATGAATTCATTCAAGGGGCGTTTTATATCAAAAATACGCTTAAAAGACAAGCGATTTTCTTCAAAAACAGCATGAGCGTGTTTGATAGCTCATGCCTTGATCAGTTAACGAAGAAGCGTCTTCGAAATCAATCGATGAATCGGCTTATCAAATGGGGGGAGAATGAACTTCAAGCTGTAAAGCTTCGGATTAGACATTACCGACCGTTCATGTGACAAGCTGAAAAAACCTTCTGGACCGTGATATTTCCCCATGCCCGATGCACCAACACCACCAAATGGTAAGTCATCTTGTGCAACGTGGGTCAATACAGTATTGAGTCCGAAATGCCCTGAATGGGTTCGCTGTGCGACATAGTCGGCACGCGCCTGATCAAAGTCGAAATAGTATAAAGCAAGAGGACGCGGTCGGCTATTAATAAACTCGATTACATCATCAATTTGTTCATATTCTAAGATTGGCAGGACTGGACCAAAGATCTCATTTTGCATAATTTGCATGTCTGGACTGACATTGGTCAGTACCGTTGGTGCCATTTTACGGGTTGCAGCCACATTTTCACTTTGCGGATTAATTTCAATAATATTTGCACCTCGCTCACGTGCATCTTCTAAATAGCCCTGTAAGCGACGATATTGTTTGTCATTAATAATAGAAGTGTAGTCTTGGTTATCACGAATATGCGGATACATTTCGGTCACAAATTGCTCGAAATGCTCCATAAATTCGGCAGTTTTGCCTTTAGGCAAGAACATATAGTCGGGTGCAACACAGGTTTGTCCAGCATTCCAGAGTTTACCTACCGCAATACGCTGCGCTACATCGACCATATCGCTAGATGGATGCACCAAAACAGGGGATTTTCCACCTAGTTCTAAAATGACAGGCACAAGGTTTTGTGACGCGGCAGCCATTACAGTTTTGCCGACTTCGGTAGAGCCTGTGAAAATAATTTTGTCAAAAGGCAAATGACAGAACGCATCGGAAATAATACCGCCGCCATTAATTACTGCCACCAATTCCTGTGGAAATGCTTCGCTCATGGCGTTTTCCAGTACTTTACCAAAATGCGCAGAAGCACTGGAAATTTTGATCATGGCATGGTTGCCTGCAGCCAAAGCACAGATCAGTGGGCCTAAAGACAACAGCAGCGGATAGTTCCAAGGTGCAATAATGCCAATTACCCCTAAAGGTTGATACTGTACCCATGCTTTTGCAGGTTGGTGGATAATACCAACCTGACGTTTAGATGGCTTCATCCAGTCGGTCAGGTTTTTGCTGTAATATTTGATATGTTCCAAGCAGGTAAGTAATTCACCAATTTTGGTTTCTGCAATGGCGCGGTTGCCATAGTCACGGTTAATGGCTTCGGCAAATTGATCCTGATATTT
Source organism: Acinetobacter sp. YH12136 (assembly GCF_013418545.1). Taxonomy (NCBI): domain Bacteria; kingdom Pseudomonadati; phylum Pseudomonadota; class Gammaproteobacteria; order Moraxellales; family Moraxellaceae; genus Acinetobacter; species Acinetobacter sp. YH12136. The sequence goes on along the minus strand of NZ_VPBV01000031.1, from coordinate 26,486 downwards.
CACAATCACACGTTTTAAGCGGGCTAAGCGTTCAATGCGTTCTTTGGCACTTGGGACAGGATGACGCTGATAGGCATATTTCTGCAATGCCAAAATATCATCCAGACGTTGTAAATCGGGTGAATGTGGGGTCATTGAAGTTGTTTTTGTTTGACTGTTCATGGCATGTTACCATTCAATAAAAGCAATATAAGTTAATTTTTAGAGTATTTACTCTAATCAGTCAAGTGACTTTATGTTTTCATGCCCCCCAAATTTTAAAGAATGGTTGTTTTTAGGATGTCTCAAACCAAAACGTTGAAAACCAAAGAACGTATTTTGCAATTGAGTTTGCAATTGTTTAACGAGCGTGGTGAGCGTTCGGTAACAACCAATCATATTGCGGCAGAACTGGGCATGAGCCCAGGAAACTTGTATTACCACTTCCGCAATAAGAACGAAATTATTAAAGAGCTGATGGAACAATATCAGCAAGAAACTTTAGAAATGCTGGCTTTGCCTGAAAATCGTGGCTTAGATGCCAATGACAAAATTCGTTATTTTCAGGTTCTCAGTAGTCAGCTGTGGGCTTATCGTTTTTTGCATCGTGATGTCTATCATTTGGTCGAAACCAATGAAGATTTCCGCAAAATGTATCCACGTTTTGCAGGACAGGTCATGCAGCAGGGACAAAAAATTTATCAGGCCTTTGTGGATGCGGGTCTGATGCAAATGACTGAGTCAGAAATTGAAGCCTTGATTATCAATATTTGGATTGTGCTGACCAACTGGACGAACTTCTTATATATGTCGGGTCACATTACCGATTCAAACCATTTGGAAGAAAAATGGATTTGGCAGGCTTTACGTCAAATGCTGTTCCTTGAAGGGGCATATTTACGGGGTGAAAGTCGTGCAACCTATGAGCGTTTACTAGAAACACTAGGCACATCTGAACTGTTTGAGAGTTTATCATCCAGTAAAAATACTCAAGCCGACTAAGAGACTGAGAATGGCTATTTAGAATGTCTGAGAAACGCGCTAGAATACTCGGCTTGTTTTTCAATTTAACCAAGTAGTGACTAAAAACAACATGAATATGACGACTGCGAATACTGCACGTTTACTGATTACCTGTGAAGATAAGCCAGGTATTGTGCAGGCTGTATCGAGCTTTTTGTATCATCAAGGAGCCAACATTACCGCGCTTGATCAATACGCAACAGAAGCTCAGGGCGGGCGTTATTTCATGCGGGTTGAGTTTGAACTGGATCACTTGCAAAGCCGTAAAGAAAGCTTATTGCAAACCTTTGCTTCTAACGTGGCAGAGCGTTATGAAATGCAATGGCGTTTGGCTTTGGTCAGCGATGTGAAAAAAGTCGGCATTTTGGTGTCTAAAGTTGATCATGCTTTGCTCGAACTATTATGGCGTCATTCACGTGGTGGTTTACCATGTGAAATTACCAAAGTGGTGTCGAACCATGACACCTTGCGTGAAGCGGTAGAAAACTTTGGTATTCCGTTTGAAGTAGTGCCTGTTAATAAAGAAAATAAACGTGAAGCTTACGCTAAAATTGATGAATTGATGCAAGGCAATGATTTGTTGGTATTGGCGCGTTATATGCAAATTTTGGATGAAGAGTTTGTCTCTAAGTGGGAAATGAAAGTGATCAATATTCACCATTCATTCCTGCCTGCTTTCGTGGGCGCAAATCCATATAAACAAGCTTATGAAAAAGGCGTAAAACTGATTGGTGCAACTGCACACTATGTAACAGCAGACCTAGATCAAGGTCCGATCATTGAGCAAGATGTAGAGCGTGTAAACCACGACTTTACGGTAGATCAACTGCGTGAATTGGGTCAGGATGTGGAACGTAATGTACTGGCACGTGCAGTTAAATGGCATTTGGAAGACCGTATTATTGTAGATGGCAACAAAACTGTTGTATTTCAATAGGGTAAAAGCTATCTAAAAATCGAATTAAAACATGCCGACATGGCATGTTTTTTTATGCTAAAATTGTAATGTTATAACATTTATTTAAACTGTTTTTAAAATAGCAAATTTATTGGATGATTCACGTTTGTTATTAAAAAATAGTTGCAAATGAAAACACTTCTCATTTATTATTGCGTTACTTTAATTGTGCTAACCGATCAGTTTGATCGTTCGGAATTGTGATGGTTTGGCAATTGCTTTTGAAGGTCGCTGACTTTAATGAACCAATCTCCCAACGCTATGCTACAAATGCCCAATGCCATGAAAAAGAAAGTTGTGACGGCTTTAGCTGTTGTTGCATTAGGTCATGTCGGTGTGTTGTGGGCATTGGGGCAAATGCAAACTCCGACCTTAAAGCCCATAGAAAAAGAACCTTTAAAAGTACGCTTTGTAAAAATTCAAGAACAGCCTAAACCGTTGCCACCGCAACCTAAGGCTGAACCACAGCTTGAAAAACCCAAGCCTCAGCCTGTAAAAGAAGTGCCTGTGGTAGAAAAACTGTTGCCACCGCCACCGAAAAAAGTAGAAAAAGTACAGCAAGTTAAAAAAGCAGAAGCCCCTAAACCCGTGGCGAAGCCCGTAGAAAAACCAGTCGAACGTGTGGTGCAACCTGCACCTGTAGCAACGGTGACTGAAACTAAAGTGGTACAGCCTGCACCGAAACCGACAGTTGCACCTGTTGCGCCAGCACCTGCTCCTGTCGCACCTTCTGCTCCAAAAACAGTGTCGATTGGCGGCTCAGGCGTGCAATGGAGTCGTTCTCCAAAACCTTCTTATACCAATCGTGATTTACAGGGAGAAACCCGTAACGTGGTGGTTCGGATTGAAGCCAATGAAAAAGGCGTGATCACCGATGCTCAAATTACGCGTTCTAGTGGTGTACCTGCTTTAGATCAAAAGATTTTACGCGCAGTGCGTAGTGCAAAATTCAAACCGTACAAAGAAAATGGCGTGGCTTATCCAATTCGTGCTGAGCAGCCTTTTGAATTGACATTGAACCCTAACGGCTAACCTTCAACAGGAGTTCGAGTATGAACTTTTCCGTCTATTGGCAACACGCAGATGCAGTCAGCAAAACGCTGTATTTCGTGTTATTGGCGATGTCGATTGCGACATGGACCATCTTCGCATTACGTTTGATAGGCACGCGCCAATTGAAGCAACAAGCTTATGCTCAACTGTCACAGGCTTTAAATCAGCTTAAAGCAAAACTGGTGCCCTTAAATTTTGAGCAGCGTAAAGCGGTTGCTGAGCAAGCCTTATTGCGTCAAATTTCGGTAGAAAAAGCATCGGCAGAAAAAGGCGTATCGGTACTGGGTACAATTGCGTCATTAGCACCGTTTGTGGGTTTGTTTGGTACAGTTTGGGGTATTTTCCATGCACTCGTTGCGGTTGGAAAAAGCGGTCAGGCGGGATTGGCTCAAGTGGCAACGCCTGTTGGTGAAGCGTTGATTATGACGGGCTTCGGTTTGGCGGTGGCGATTCCTGCCGTGATTGCTTACAACATTTGTTCGCGTGTGAACCGTACCTTATCTACAAATTTGCAAGATCATGCACATAGTTTGTTGATTGACACCATGTTGCAACAAGATTCTTCTGTTCAAAGAACTGAAGTGAATGCAACACAACAAAGTTTAGTGGGAGGTCAGGTTTAATGGCTTTTCAATTGGGTGAAGACAACGATTCAGGCATGAATGAGATGAACCTTATTCCCCTGATCGACATTATGTTGGTATTGATGATCATCTTTTTGGTGACAGCGACCGTTGCCAACCCATCTATACCATTAACCTTACCGCAAACCAGCGCAGAAATTGTTGATTTACCGCCTGAGCAAATTCAGGTCAGTATCAATGCCAATGGTGAAGTGGCGTGGGATGATCAAATCATTAGTTTAGATGAGTTGCAAACCCGCTTTAATGATGCTAGTCAGCAAGCTCAACAGCCAACCGTGGTGTTAAGAGCAGATAAAGATGCGCGTTATGATACTGTGGCGCAAGTGATGTCACGTGCGAGTGAAGCCGGACTCAGTGATATTGCTTTCGCAACAGATGATTAAGTTAATCCTTAAAAATTAGCGATCTATTTAGGTCGCTTTTTTTATGCAAAGTCGCACATAATGCCAAAACTCCTCAAGTACTCAATGATGTTGAATATCCAAAAGATTTAGGTTGAGTCCGCTGCTTACTTTAAAGTCTATTTTTTATCTCAGATCAGGTTCAGCCATGAGTTCACGCCAAGCACTTGATGCAAAAGCCAGCAGTATGATGCTAATTTTGTGTGTTTTTTGGGGTCTGCAACAAGTGGTGCTAAAAGTTGCTGCGGCAGATATTCCACCCTTGATGCAATTGGCACTGCGTTCAGGCTTGTCTGCTGTGATGGTGTTGCCTTTGTTATTGCTTGCAAGAAATACACAATGGGCTTCGACTGAATATCTGCCTGCAGGCATATTGGTGGGTATTTTATTTGCCGCAGAATTTTTTATGTTAGGGCAGGCGATTCAATATACTTCTGCGTCGCATGTGGTGGTTTTACTATATACCGCGCCTATTTTTGTGGCTTTAGCGTTGCATTGGAAACTACCTGCAGAGCGTTTATCTCGCTTGCAATGGGGCGGGATTCTGTTGTCTTTTGCTGGCATAGCGGTGACTTTTTTATGGCGTGATACTGTGCAACAAGAGAGCCACCAAAACTTCAGCCAGATGCTTTTTGGCGATTTACTTGCGCTGAGTGCAGGCATACTTTGGGCAGCCACAACTGTTGCGGTACGTCTAAGTAGTTTATCGGAAGCCCCTGCAACACAAACTTTGTTTTACCAATTGATGGGTGGTTTTTTGATTTTACTGCCGATGGCATGGTGGATGGGACAGGCTGAAATTCATTGGACAGCTTTAGCCATAGGCAGTTTGATTTTTCATGCGGTATTGATTTCGTTTATTAGCTATCTCGCTTGGTTTTGGTTGCTGAAACAATATTTAGCATCCAGTTTAGGCGTGTTTTCATTTTTAACGCCATTATTTGGCGTATTGTTTGGTGTATGGTTGTTGAATGAAAGCTTGAGCCAAAGTTTTATGATTGGGGCTGTTTTGGTCATGCTGGGGGTGTTGATGGTGAATGCTCAATGTTGGTTTAAACATAAAACCCAAGTACTAAAAAGAAAATAAGTATTTGCAGCTTTTCCATGAACTTGAGCAAGACTCAACATCAGCAATGTTGTCATGTAAAAATCATCTTCAAATAACCTAGTAGCTCAATACGGGTTTAAATTTGAAGATGGGTGATATTTAAAATCTAGCGAGCGCGTACAAGATTATTTTTCTTCAAAAATCTTAGAGAGCGGAATCGACAATTTGGCAGCCAAATAGTCATCGGTTTCACTGAGTACGGGGCCAAGTTTTTGCATCCATTCATCATCAGGATAGACATTGGCCAAGTCCTGACGACGTGGCAATGAATACGGTAGCTGTGAATAAAAACTCCAAAAATCTACCTGAGATAAATTGCGCACCAAAACAAATTCATCATTTTCAGTACGTTTAATTAAATTTTGTTGTTCTAGCATCAGCACATAAGACGGCCAGCGCCCAATTTCATTACGTCCCAATACATCTAAGGCTTCAGCTTCAGTGACACTTTCTCCGCGCATTTGTTTTTTGTAAAACAATTCCAGTAAGTCCAATAGCATGAGCAGCGGATGGCATTTTTTTTCGCGACTGGCTTCAAAAGCGGTCAAGGCATAACTAATTTCAACACCTAACAGCACAATATTCCAAGACAGGAAAATCCACAGTAAGAAAATAGGTACGGCAGCAAAAGCACCATAAATAATTTCATAACTGGTGAAGTTGGACATAATAAAACCAAACAGGTTTTTCAAAAATTCAAATACAACAGCACTGAAACCCCCCGCAATTAATGCGGCTTTAATAGGTACACTGCGGTTGGGAATGGTCCAATTCAGAATAAAAAAACCTAAAATGGTTAGGGCAAATGAAATCAGCCATAAAATAAATGCGCCATTGAGTTCATAACCTGCAAAGTTATTACTCAGCACATTCATAGATGCCAAAGTTGAGGAAATGACAAAAGCACTGCCCAGTAAAATAGGGCCTAATGAGATAATGGTCCAGTAACGCATAAAACCCATAATGCCGCCACGGGTTTCCTTAACCCGCCAAATTCGGTTAAACACAGTTTCAATACTGGTCAGCATCATCACCGTGGTCACGAATAAAAACAAAATCCCGATGACGGTTAAGTTGCTAGATTTGTCGGTAAAGGCATTTAAGGCTTTATCAAAGGCGATGGTGGTTTTAGGTAAAAAGTTGCTGTAAATCAGTTGTTGTAATTGTTGCCGTGCAGGTTCGAGTGCCTTAATGGATGAGATGATCACCAAAAATACGGTGAGCATAGGTACAACGGCAAACAGGGTAGTGTAGGTTAAAGAGCCTGCTTGTTCACGGCAGCGATCTGCTTCAAAGCGACGCAGCACAAATAAGACAAATTGAAACCATTGTTTGTCATAAAAAGGCAGTTTCTTTAAATACTCAACGATCATACAGTGGCTGTCTCAACTTTTTTAATCATCTTTATCTGTTTTCATGGTTAAGCTTAACCAAAAAAGCAGCAAAATACCGTATAGTTTTCATTTTTAGTCTGATTTCTTAGCATGATGCAAGCATATATTCTGGTTTTGTACTTTAGTAAATATGGTTCTACCAAAGAAATGGCACATTTAATTGCCAACGGGGTAGAGGCTAGTGGCATGCCCGTTAAAATTAGAACTGTGCCAAATATCTCGACCGTGGTGCAACAAGCCGAGCCAAGTATTCCTGCCGAAGGTGATATTTATTGTACTTTGGATGACTTGGCCAATTGTGCAGGTTTGGCTTTAGGTTCACCTACACGTTTTGGCAATATGGCATCTGAAATGAAATATTTCTGGGATCAAACCACTAGTCTGTGGCTGAATGGCGCATTGCACAATAAACCTGCCTGCGTTTTTACCTCATCGGGTTCGATGCATGGTGGACAGGAAAGTACCTTATTGACCATGTTGCCGCCATTGTTTCACCACGGAATGATGATTATGGGATTGCATAATGCGCATCCTGCTTTATCAAATACCAAAACGGGCGGTACGCCGTATGGTGCAACGCATGTGAGCGGCCCGCGCCACGATCAGGCTTTGAGTCAGGATGAAAAAATCCTTTGTGAAGCGCAAGGACAACGCCTAGGTGAAATGGTAAAAAAATTACAGGGCATGTGAGATTCTTTCTTTAATTAAGATGAAGCGTAAAATGTGGATATCGTTTTACGCTTTTATCTTTTGTACTTGAATTCGATTGGCTTATGTAGCATTGAGCGTGCTAAAAAATAAGTTCACTTTTCACCTAAAATCACCATTTGCAGTGATATTCAGTTTTTCTCTTTTCACGTCTAATAACCGCTTTAAAAGCAGAGTTTTCTGTCACGGTTCACGCAGCATTTTTTTTGCAGGCTAGGGTCTGTTGACATTTCATAAATGGCTTGCGCTGTAGGCTAAAACTGAGCAGATCAGGCATGAAACGCAAGGAATAGCGAGATTATTGCTAAGTTTCATAACGCAATCTGAGAAAGTTTTAGCCACAGCCTTTCGGGGCGAGCATATTTTTTGCTGCTATTGCGTTATGTGCCAGTCATTTAGAATGACTAAATTTCCTGTCCCATGCCTTATATCAGCTAAAAAACCTTGCGAGATATATCTCTCATGCCGCAAACATAGACGAATTGTCAACAGACCCTAATGTATTGAGCACAACGGACTGCTGTAAAAATGAGAGATTGAGGAAAGTGAAAATGAATAAGTGGATGCTGATTGGGTTAGGTCTAATGAGTTTAGGGTGTTCATGGTCGAGTGTTGCAGCGACTGAAATTGTGCATAGTCTGAGTTTTTCAGAAGAACAACGTATTGAAAAACAACCTGCGGAAGCACAGTATTTAGCGGCACAAAAAACTGTGATGACTTCTGCAAGCAGCACTGCAAAATAAAAAGATGCAATCAAAAAGTGCTGCAATGTGCAGCACTTTTTTTGAAATTGATTTAGGGTTACTTAGAGTTGCTTGGCTGTTTCAACTTTTCTTTAAAGCGGTGTTTACATTTGAGGCATTGAAAATCTAGAAAAATATTCTGATCAACAATTACACCTGCTTTTTTACCAAAGCGATGCCCAAGAAAACCACCTGTGATTCCCACGCTAATTGCCCCGACAAATGTTCCAATGGTGCCGCCCATAATCACGCCCAATGGCCCTGCGGCTGTACCAATTGCCGCACCAATAGAAGCTCCCGAAGCTGCGCCGCCCACAGTACCTGCTGCTGTACCTGCAGAGCCTAATAACACGCCACCAATTTTTTGTAAGTTTTGTTGATGGTTGCGTTTTTCAACTTGAGTTGAACCACATTTCGGACAGGTGATACTGTGTTGCATCAACGGATTGTCTTGTGTCATGACTGTAAATTGCCTTATGCTCATGCCGCATGCATCAATGCACGCAGACGATCTAAAAAGTGCTGTCTAGAGCTGCAATCAGAAAAACTAGACTGCTGAATCACTGTTATTTCAAGTGCAGAATGGCGTAGCGCGGCTATTTTGTAAATTCAATATATGTAAATGAGTTGTTTAAGTTTAAAAAAAGCATAAAAAAAAGAGCGCCTAAGCACTCTTTGATCATCGGGTTTAAATGATGAACCAACATCAGTTTTAATCGACCTTAATCGCGTACAAATTCAACTGTACCGTTTGCCAAAGACTTTACTCGTGCCAATGATTCAACGCGATAGCCTTTTTCAAGCAATAATTCACGACCCGGCTGGAATGACTTTTCAATCACAATCCCAATACCCACGACTTCTGCATTGGCTTGATGGATTAAATCTGCTAAACCGAGTGCAGCTTGACCATTTGCCAAAAAGTCATCAATCACCAAGACTTTGTCGCTAGCGCTAATATGTTTGTTTGAAATGGCAATCGTGCTTTCAGTTTGCTTGGTAAATGAAAATACTTTAGAGCGGTATAAATCATCTTTTAAGGTTAAAGATTGATATTTACGTGCAAAAATTACAGGTACACCAAGCTCTAAACCTGCCATCACAGCTGGTGCAATGCCAGAAGCTTCGATGGTAATAATTTTGGTGATGCCTGCATCTTTAAACAAACGCGCAAATTCTTGACCAATTTGCTGCATCATCACAGGGTCAATTTGATGGTTTAAGAAAGAGTCGACTTTTAGAACCGCTTCAGATAGAACGATACCTTCGGCTAAAATTTTCTGTTCTAGTGCATGCACGGGAGAATCCTCAAGAGCAGGTGCTTTTCAAAGCAAAAGCGTATTTTAAAAAGCACCTGAAAAAATGCAAGAACAATTTACCAAATGGTGAATAACTGCCAAGCTTTGCTCAGTAGTTATATTCTAAATTAGTTGGTCGGGCCTTTATAGCCTGTGAGTAATAATCCATAAGACTTGTCTTTGTCTTGGTGGGTAACTTTGACAGGCAAGTAGTCAAGTTTTGGTGCCAACCAGAAAATCGTATCACGGTTTGGTTTGTTGTGTTTCAGCACCACTTTAATGGTATCAAAAGTACCATAACTGGTTTTGATTTTTTCTGAACCTTGCTTAATAAAGCGACGTGATTCCACCTCTTTATTATCGGCAATATAGTAGCTCGATTTTAAACCGCCACTTTTTAAGTCTTCACGGATTTGCAGTTCCGCATTCAACTCATCCAACACGCCCGCTTTCCACGCAAAAGAACGGGTGTCGCTGTCCTTTTTGGTGTTAATGGTTTTCGCCGAAGGATTGAAGTTAATACTCATGGTGTTGTTATGCACCAAAATCTTACTGCTGCGGCTAAAGCTAGATGAGCCAATTTTGCCATTATTAAAACTAAAACGGCTAGTTTCTGTAGCAGAGGCAATCACGCCTGCTTTGGCAGCAAACACATAACTCCATTGGTTACCTGTTTGGCTTAAAGTACGTGTTGCAGAACCTAAGTTTTTACCATTGTAGTTAAATTGATAACTGGCTTGGAAAGGACTCATGGCAAATGTTTGGCTAGAGAAACCAGCCAAAAACAGTGCTGTAGACACACCGGCTGCCATACCCATTTTTTTCAATACATGATTTGCCATTGCTGAGATATTTCCTCTGTATGTAGGGAGATGCAATTTGCTTGCTTGTTGCCATTATACGCGTTGAATATGAAGAGAAAATTAGGAATTATGCGGCTTGTGTAGTTTTCCTGTATGTATTCTCTTCTAAAGTTTCAGCTTAGCTTTATTTTTGTTTCAGCGGTGTGACTTGCGTATCTGCAAGAGATTCTTCCACATCTTCTAGTCTTTCTTCAGACATTTTGCGGAACAACGCCGTTAAATTGACGTTGCCAGTGAGCACCAATTCCGCTTCACGTAATACCGCATGATTCACATGAACTTTGCTGAGTGTGTCAATGATAGAGCGGCTTTTGCCCAACCAGCGATTTAAATCTAAATGCAGCAAATCATCTTTGACTTTAATGACTTTGAGTTTTTCTAAAATCATGCCTAAAGGGTCATCATTGCGTATTTTTTGATAGTAAAATAAAGCGCACTTCACAGCGATTTTATGCAAAAAACTTGGATAACTTGCTTCAATCACCTGCGTGTCACTAATTTGTTCAAACACAATCAGCTGAGTATCTTTATTCAATTCCATCTGTACTAATTTTAAATCGACAGACAGAGTGATGTTCAAGCCGTTGTAATCTAGGGTTGCATAAAGACGTAACCAGTCGTCGTGTAAGTCTGCGTGCAGATCTTGCAACATTTTCACATTATCGGTCACAAAGCGCTGAAAAGTCGCATTTAAGAAGACCTGAGATAATGGAAATTCACGTTCATCCTCAATAAATCCTTCCGCTTTTTGGTACACTTGACGGATACGTTGAGAGATATTGGTGATCAGGGTTTGCATACGGCCGTCCAAGTCGTTCATTCATTCTTTACAGATACAAATATTTTGTCGAATTGTATTAAAAATACAGGCATAGAAGCTTGCAGTTTAGCAAAATAAGTTGCACCATTTTTAAGATTTTAAGGCTCAGTAGTCAGCTTTTTGATGAACTTCGCAGTTTTGCAGAAAAGCAAAAACTGAGCAAAGTAATATGCTCTTTAGTTTATACCGCATTTGGCGGCTTGGGGAATCAGACGTTTTGTCGGATTAATGTGATGCTAAAAAAAATTCAATTGATGCCTTCTACGCAAGATTGGTGGAAAGATCCTATTTTTGCTGCAGCGTTGCTGGTGGCTGCTGTATTGCACGCATTAATTTTGGCCGTGCAGTTTGCTGCACCGCAACAAAGCGATGCTGCGGTCAAAGAGATTGCGGTATCGGTACGCATGAGCGATGCAAAAGTTGAAGATGCAGATTTCTTAGCCCAAGCCGATCAGCAAGGTTCAGGTACGTTCCGTGAAGAACATCGCATGTCGAGTGATATGCCTGCACCCATGACTGAACAAAGTGCAGGGGAGCAGCAATTGGAAAGTTTAGAGCGTATGCAGCAACAGCGTGAATTAAACTTTGAAGAAAAAGTATTGATGACCACGCTCAGTTGGCAAAAACAGGCTGCAGAAAATCAGCGCAAAAAAGCCATGCAGGAGTTGAATAGCCAATTCCAAGCTAAGGCTGCCATGGTCGCCAGTATTGAAGCGCAATATTTACAACGCCAACAAAATTTTAGCCGTCAGCAAAAAATTAAAACCATCGATGGGATTCAGGCCAAGCAAGACAACACCGCTGGTTATATGGAAAAATTCCGTCAAAAAGTCGAATTTTATGGTAACCGTTATTACCCCGAACAAGCCAAAGCACAGAATTTGGCAGGCGAAGTACGTTTAATGGTGATTTTGAACAACAATGGTGGGATTCGTGCCATTCGTTTAATTGAAAGTTCAGGACATGCCATGCTAGATGAAGCAGCCAAAGCTTCGGTGCGTAAAGCCGCACCTTTTGGTGCATTTGATGCCAAAATGAAAGATATTTCTGAATTGCGGATTGTACGGACGTGGCGTTTTGACCCTGCTGAAGCTGAGTTTGAGGTGCGCTAGTTTTTCCCTCTCTCTGGCTCTCTCCCAAAGGGAGAGAGGACTTTGTGGACAAGTAACAAGAATCTACTCTCTGCTTTACGCAGCAATGTTCTTCTGGTATTTAGCAATCATGGGACTCTAATGAATGTTCTCCCTCCCATTGGGAGTGAGTAGTTTTAAACAAAAAAGCGAGCCTTAGCCCGCTATTTTTATGATTTTCTAAAACTTAAAATTCAATCTCTTTCCATGTATGGATTATCCAAACCCAACTTGGCAAGAATCTCAACTTCTAAAGCTTCCATTTCTTCGGCATCCTCATCTGAGGTTTCATGATCATAGCCCATAAGGTGCAGCGTGCCATGTACTAGCATGTGAGTGAAATGCGCTAATGGTGTTTTGGCTTGTTCTGCAGCTTCCTGTAAAACCACAGGAATACAAATTACCAAATCCCCAATAGGGAAGCTCGGCAAAACTTGTGCCATTTCATCGGGTAAATCGCTTGGGAAAGACAAGACGTTGGTAGATTTGTCTTTTTTGCGATATTCCAGATTGAGCTTGTGACTTTCGGCATGATCGACACAGGCAATTCCAATTTCACAATCACTTTGGGTGTCTATATGTCTTAAAGTGGTTTCGACTACTTTTTTCAGATAGGCACGTTTTAACACCAGCTCAGGCGCTTGAATGTCCTGTTGCAGGCTGAGACTTAGTTTCAAAATGAATCCTTAATACTTCAGTAGGTTGCAGAACGCACAGCCACTAGTGCTGTGCATCTGCTGCGGCATCATTTTCCGCAATTAAAGCTTCCTGACGTGCTTTGCGTTCAGCACGTGCTTCGGCACTTAAACGCTGTTGCTCACTGTCCCAGCCTTCATAGGCTTCAACAATTTTCTGAACCAGCTGGTGACGCACGACATCACGAGAATGGAAACGAGTAATATGAATTTCAGGGATTTTATCAATCACACGTAAGGCATGTGCCAGACCAGACTGCTGACCACGTGGTAAATCAACCTGAGTCACGTCACCAGTAATGACCGCACGAGAGCCAAAGCCCAAACGAGTCAGGAACATTTTCATTTGTTCAGGGGTGGTATTCTGCGCTTCATCCAAAATCACAAAAGAGTGATTTAGGGTGCGACCACGCATATATGCTAGGGGCGCAACTTCAATTACTTGACGTTCAATGAGTTTGGCCACTTTCTCAAAACCCAACATTTCATACAGGGCATCATAAAGGGGACGCAAATACGGGTCAATTTTCTGGGTTAAATCACCCGGTAAGAAGCCCAGTTTTTCACCCGCTTCAACCGCAGGGCGCACCAATAGAATCCGCTGGATTTCATTGCGTTCCAACATATCTACGGCAGAGGCAACAGCCAAATAGGTTTTACCCGTACCTGCAGGGCCAATACCAAATGAAATATCACTTTGCAAAATACGTTGCACATAACGCTTTTGGTTGGCACCGCGTGGATTAATGCGCCCTTTGCGGGTTTGCAACCAAACAGCATCCAATCCAGTATGCTCTTGCCCATCATCCGATTGTAATTCACGGTCAGTCTGACTGCCCTGAATCATCATGTGGAGCGTGTCTGCACTAATTTGTGCAGAGCTTTCCGCTTCTTCATGCAGGCGTTGCAAGAGCGTTTCGGCTCGTTCAACTGCATCAATTTCCCCATCTATAAAAAAGGCGTCACCACGATGAGAAATTTGGACGTCTAGGCGTTGTTCGATTTGTTTCAAATGTCCGTTATAAGCACCGAGCATGCTTTTTAGACGTTCCATTGAAATGCCAGGAAAAGTTACTGTACGTCGAATCGCTGCAGTCAAGAGAATTCCTTAATCTGTTATTGGACTTTAGCTCCTACATTACGCCACGTCAGGCTCAAGATTCAAGAGTTCACCGTAAACTAAATTCAAAGTTTTAATCTCGGTAATCTCAATCTCCGCAAAGCGTCCGACCCAAGCAGGGTCACCAATAAATGTTACTAAACGTGTATTGTCGGCCGTACCCACTAAAATGTTCGGGTCTTTGTCGGAAACATTTTCAATTAGGACACGTTGTACCGTCCCAAGCATGGCATCGGTCTTATCAATACTAGATTGTTTGATCCATTGCTGAACTTTGGCCAAACGCTCTTTTTTAACATCTTCAGGGGTGGTGTCTTCGAGTTCCGATGCAGGTGTTCCCGGACGTTTTGAGTAGATAAAACTATAAGAATGGTCAAAATCCATATCTTGAATAAACTGATAAGTTTCTTCAAAGTTTTGATCGGTTTCACCCGGGAAGCCAATAATAAAGTCGCTAGATAAGTGCATGTCTGGGCGTACTTTACGTAACTTGGCAATCTTGTCGATATACACATCAATGGTGTGGTTACGTTTCATGGCTTGTAACACATCATTCGAACCACTTTGCACAGGCAAGTGTAAATGCGACACCATTTGCGGTAAATCACGGTAGCATTGAATCAAATCATCATTAAATTCAAGCGGGTGTGATGTGGTGTAGCGAATTCGTCCAATGCCAGGTACTTCGGCAACCAAACGCAGTAAATCGGCAAAAGTACAAATTTTACCGTCAAAAGTTTCACCGCGATAGCCATTTACGTTTTGACCGAGCAAGCTAATTTCACGCACGCCTTTTTCGGCCAAAGTCGCAATTTCAGCTAAGACATCATCTAAAGGACGTGAAACTTCTTCACCGCGCGTGTAAGGCACTACGCAGAAAGAACAGTATTTTGAACAGCCTTCCATAATCGACACAAAAGCTTTAAACCCTTCAACACGCGGTTCAGGTAAAAAGTCGAATTTTTCGATGTCTGGGAAAGAAATATCCACCAGTTTGATTTTTTCTTTCTTTGGTTTTTCAACTTGATCGTGGTGCTGATCAAGCATTTGTGGCAAACGGTGCAAGGTTTGTGGGCCAAAAATCATATCCACATACGGTGCGCGTTTTTGAATGTTGTCGCCTTCTTGAGAAGCCACGCAACCGCCTACACCAATGACCAAATCAGGATTTTTTTCTTTAAGCTTGCGCCAACGTCCTAATTCAGAAAATACTTTTTCTTGGGCTTTTTCACGAATTGAACAGGTGTTCATGAGCAAAATATCGGCATCGGCAGGGTTGCTGGTCAGCACATAGCCGTGCGAGTCGCCCAAAAGGTCTGCCATACGGTGACTGTCATACTCATTCATCTGACACCCTTGCGTTTCGATATACAGTTTTTTAACTGAACCGTCGGCTGGGGTGTGCTGTGGCTGGGTAACAGTGTTTTCTGAGGCAGCTTGGGCACCATTCGGGATGAAGGTTTGAACCGTCATGTAGGCTCCTAAGAGATAATTCACGAGTTCGTTTATAAAAATAAACGGAATAGATAAAACAGAGGGGCGTATTTTAGCAGGAATTCAAGATAAACTGACAGCCTTTAATCCGTGCATCACATACTTGAAATGTGAAGCAAAATTGTTGGAAGATTGATTTCAAGATTAATAGTGTCTAATCATAAGGTTACATAACAGAACACAACTTGGGTTCTAGACTAATTAAACTAAGCTGAATGATTGGATGCGGATCTCGAGGCAGAAGTAAATGACTGAAGGCAAGCGAATGCTGCAAATGATGAAACATAATAATAAATTAACGAAAAAGCTTGTGCTAAGTCTGGTTTCGCTTGCCGTGATGACGGGTACGCATGCCGCAAATGAACAGTTTAATGATGCACTGCGTGCAGCCAATTCAGGTGATGTCGATTTATTGCAGCAGTATCAATATGCCATGCAAAATGATGTTTTGGGCTACTATCCTGAATACTGGGCATTGAACACCAATTTGGGCATGCAACCTGCCAGTGCAATTGTTCAGTTTGCACAGCGCCATCCACAATCAGCGATGGCAGAAAAACTCGCAGCCGATTACATCGAAGAAAAAGTGAAACAGGCCGATTTTAGCAGTGCACAACCTGTGCTTGCCTATGTGAGTAATGCTGATCAGGCCGAAAGCTGTGCCATGGCACAAGTTCGTACCCGTTCGGGTGATCCTTTGGTGGTCGCGGAATTTAAAGATGTTTGGTTGACCACGAACTCACAACCTGAATCTTGTACAGGTCTAGGTCGAATGATGCTCTCTAGTCCAATTATGACTCAGCAAGATAAACAGCAACGCTTATGGGCACAATTGCGTGCAGGGCAGTCAGGGCTCGCTTTAGCGACTGCGCAAAGTTTAGGTATGAATATCAGTTTGGCACAATTGAACAGCATTCAAGCCAATCCACTGAATTATTTGTGGTCTGCGCCTAAAGCAAGCAACGAAGACCATGCCTATCTTATTTATGCGATCGGACGTTTAGCCGATAGCGATTTAGACTCGGCACTTTCTTCACTAAAACGCAGTGCAGAAGGTGCGCCAGAATCGGTACAAAAAGCCTTGTATCGTGCTGTGGGATATATTGGCGGCACTACAGTCATGAAAAACAATTTTAAGCGTGAAGTGTTAAGTGCCTTAGACGCCAGTTATGGCTTACCTTTTAGTCCCGAAGAAGCAGAAATTTATGCCCGTCAGGCGATTCGTTTTGGCGCATGGGAAAGTGTGATTCGTGCTGTAGACAGCATGAGTGTGACTCAAAAACAGGAAGATCGTTGGCAATATTGGTTGGCACGTGCTTCAGAACAACGCAATGATGCAGCGTCGAAACGTAGTGCACAAAATATTTATAAAAAATTGGCGCAGGGTGATGATTATCACAACTTGTTGGCAAAAGATCGTCTTGGGCAAACCTACAACACGATTCCTGCGAATACGCAACCAAGTACCAATGACTTACAGCGTTTGAATCAAGATATTCACTTTAACCGTGCCTTTACTTTGCGTGAAATTAATGCACCTGCCAATTATGTCAACCGTGAATGGAACTGGGCGGTACGTCAGGCGTATTTAAGACAGGATGATGGTTTGATTTTAGCAGCGGCTAAGCGTGCAACCGATATGGGTTGGTATGATCGTGCCATTTATGCAGCAGATCGTACTGTGAATAAGCACAACTATAGTTACCGTTATGCTATGCCACATCGTAATTATGTTGTGAGCCACAGTCAAAATGCAGGTATTGACCCTGCTTGGGCTTATGGTTTGATGCGTCAAGAAAGCCGTTTTAATACTACTGCACGTTCGCATGTAGGTGCAGGTGGACTCATGCAAATTATGCCAGACACGGCACGTTTGGTTGCACGACAAATGGGTGAAACTTATAATCCTGCTGCACTCAGTGACATGAATACCAACATCCGCTACGGTACATTTTATTTGTCGACCATTCAGCGACAATTAAGCAATAGCCCTGTGCTGGCCACAGCAGGATACAACGCCGGGCCAAATCGTGCACGCCGTTGGCAGCCAGAGTTTCAGCAAATTGCGGCAGACCAATATACTGAAAGCATTCCTTTGTTGGAAACACGTGACTATGTCAAGCATGTCATGACCAATGCCACGCACTATGGTGTGCTGTTGGGGCAGGGTGGACAATCAATGAGTAGCCGTATGCAACATATTCCATCTCGGAATACACCTTAGGAAAATGTTACAAGTGATACAGTTAGATGATCATGCGTGTTGATATATAGATGCGTGAGTCATTGGGTGTATAAGAATTTAGGGGGCTGAAGCATTGAAAATGTGGATGAGTACAGTTTTACAGCCAATTCAAGTTACATTGCTCGGTTTGAGTGGTACAGCTTTGGTTTTGTGTACGCAAAATACATTTTCTGCCCCCGTGCAAGGCTATGTGATGTCCGTGCAAATGACGCCCGCCGTGTGTTTAATCGATTCGAGCAAAAGCAAAAAGCGTAAATGTTTAGAAGGTTACTCACTGAATATTGAGGGTTTATATCCCGAAGTAGCCACGCGTGAATGTAGCACCCATTCATCGGCAAAGTTACCGCCGCTACAAGCGAAGGTAGTGGCGCGAGTCATGCCTGATGAAGCTGCACGGATACAATTGTGGCAAGGTATTGGCGGCTGTGTGCCCATGAATGCCAGTCAGTATTTTCGCATGATTATTAATAATGCAGATCGGATGAACGTGCCTTCGGTATTGACAGGCCAAGACACGCAGACGGTGCAATTGTCACAACTACGGAGTTTGTTTCTCAAGTCCAATTCAGGTATGTCATCAAAAAGCGTGCATTTTCAGTGCTCTAACCATCAAGGTAAAAGTTATTTAACTGAAATCAAAATTTGTTATAACACCGCAGGACGCTATAAGCAGTGCGGTGCAGCGATTGAATCAAATTGCCCGAATCAGTTTGTCATTAAAGGTTCTTACTAGTTTGCTAGGTGACTGTAATTTCTGAATTTTAAGCTTTTTGAGAAATTTTATTCATATTTTCTATCAGACTTTTGTGGAATTTGATGCGCTTTTGCATGCATCCGCTGAATGATTGGAGTACAATCTTTCGCGTTTATGATTATTAAGATTAGATAGAACAGCTATTTAATCGCATTGACTATCCTCTCAATTGGAGATAATTACATGAAGCAACCTGTTCGCGTTGCCGTTACTGGCGCTGCTGGTCAAATTGGTTACAGCCTATTATTCCGTATCGCTAGCGGTGAAATGTTGGGTAAAGACCAACCAGTTATCCTTCAATTATTAGAAGTTCCTTTTGAGAAAGCTCAAGCTGCGCTTAAAGGCGTAATGATGGAACTTGACGACTGTGCTTTCCCATTATTGGCTGGCATGATCGGTACTGATGATCCTAAAGTGGCATTTAAAGATGCTGACTACGCGTTATTGGTTGGTTCTCGTCCACGTGGTCCTGGTATGGAGCGTGCTGACCTTCTTAAAGTAAACGGTGAAATCTTTATTGGTCAAGGTCAAGCACTTAACGAAGTTGCTAGCCGTGATGTTAAAGTTCTAGTTGTTGGTAACCCAGCGAACACGAATGCTTACATCGCAATGAAATCTGCTCCAGATCTTCCAGCGAAAAACTTCACAGCAATGTTACGTCTTGACCACAACCGCGCGTTAACTCAACTTGCTCAAAAAGCTGGCGTTGCTGTTTCTGACATCAAAACAATGACAGTTTGGGGTAACCACTCTCCAACAATGTATGCTGACTACCGTTTTGCAACTGCAAATGGAGAAAGCTTAAAAGACAAAATCAACGATGCTGAATGGAACAAAGACGTATTCCTTCCTACAGTTGGTAAGCGTGGCGCTGCGATCATCGAAGCACGTGGTTTATCTTCTGCTGCATCTGCTGCAAACGCTGCAATTGACCACATGCGTGATTGGGCGCTTGGCACAAACGGCGAATGGGTAACTATGGGTATTCCTTCTGACGGTTCTTACGGTATTCCTGAAGGCGTAATGTTCGGTTTCCCTGTAACTTGCGAAAATGGCGAATACAAAATCGTTCAAGGTCTTGAAATCGACGAGTTCAGCCGTGAGCGTATCAACTTCACGTTAAACGAACTTGAAGAAGAACGCGCAGCAATTGCTGACATGATTAAATAATTTAATCTGCTAGATTAAGTTAAAACTCCTTCGGGAGTGATGCCAGTCAACCTAAAAGTTGACTGGCATTTTTTTTGCGCTTGATTTTATCTTTGCAATTAAAAGCCTATCATCAGCTAAGCTCATATTGCTTATCAAATATCAGAATGGATAAGCGACTATAAAATAGGTCGATTGACCTGCACGGTAGGGGAAATTGCTTAGAATACGCGGGTTTCCTTTTTCAAATCTTCTCTCTGTCATGTCAGTTATTGTTGCAAGTGCCCATAGATCGAATGTTTCGGTTTGGGTGGCTTTTATCTTACTTGTTGTCGGTACTATCGGCGCCTATCAAATCGTGGGTCTAAATCAAGCACTGTTATTTTTAATTGGTGGTGCTTTGGGGATGACGTTGTATCACGCCTCTTTTGGTTTTACTTCTAGCTGGCGTGTGTTTATTAAAGAACGTCGTGGTCGTGGTTTGCGGGCTCAAATGATTATGCTGGGCTTGGCGGTGTTGTTGTTCTTTCCTGCTTTAGGTGCAGGTGAGTTGTTTGGCAATCCCGTCAAGGGCAATGTCAATCCTGTGTCGATGTCGGTCATGATTGGTGCTTTTATTTTTGGTATTGGCATGCAGTTGGGGGGTGGCTGTGCATCGGGTACGCTATACACGGTAGGCGGTGGCAGTGCGCGTATGTTGGTTACGCTATTTTTCTTCTGCTTAGGTTCACTGATTGCCACTTCGCATTTAGATTGGTGGTTTAATCTGCCGCATTTGGCGCCAATCTCGATTGTCGAAAGTTTTGGGGTGATTCCTGCACTTATTCTAAGCTTTGTTATTTTTGCTGTGATTGCTGCCGCAACCGTGTTTTTTGAAAAGAAACGTCATGGCAGTTTAGAAGTCGAGCCGCAAAGTCAGTACCATGGTTGGAAGCGTTTCCTCAAAGGTCCTTGGCCGTTAATTTGGGGTGGGCTTATTTTAACGCTGCTGAATTTTGCTACCTTGGTATTGGCTGGTCGTCCGTGGGGCGTGACTTCTGCGCTTGCAGTTTGGGCTGCAAAAGTTGCTGTTTTTGCGGGTGTAGATGTAAGCGCTTGGGATTATTGGCAGCAGTCAGGCAATGCTAAAGCATTGGCAAATTCATTGTGGCATGACATCACCTCTATGATGAATTTTGGCATTATGTTGGGTGCATTGCTTGCTGCAAGTTTGGCTGGAAAATTTGCCCCGAACTTTAATATTCCACGCCGTTCACTGGTTGCGGCTGTTATAGGTGGCTTATTACTTGGTTATGGTGCACGTTTGGCCTACGGTTGTAACATTGGCGCATACTTTAGCGGAATTGCTTCGGGCAGTGTGCATGGTTGGTTATGGCTAGTATTTGCATTTATGGGGAATGCCATTGGTGTGAAATTGCGCCCAATCTTCTTTCCAAATGAAAAGCCACAGCCTGAAAAACTAACAGGTTGCTAACTTTTAATTTAAGTAGATGAAAGCCAGTCGGTTTACATTGACTGGCTTTTTTGTTGCCTGTCATCGTGTTAAGAATATTGAGTGGGATGCTTTAGGTATATCGCATCGTACAAAAAATAACATGCTGCAACTCGGCTGCTGCTGAATTGTGGCTCAAAGCAGGTTAAGGTCATTAAAAGTACAAGACGAATCAAAGGAGGATGCCATGTTTGACCAACAACCGACTTTAGAACTGTTATTTCAACAATTGGGTCTGGATGCAGACGATGCAGCAATTGATCAATTTATTCGTGAGCATCAATTACCTGCAGAAACCAAATTACACTGTGCCGAGTTTTGGACGGAAGGGCAGCGCCAATTTTTGCAAAGCCATTGGAAAAAAGATGATGATTGGGCCATTGTGATTGAAACCTTAAATGAGCAATTACATAGTGATCAACATCCGAGTGTTTAATCGGTATTTAAGTTAAAAGTTTTTAAGTTAAATCAAATACTTTTCATCTAAAAAGCGCCAGTAAACTGCGTGCTCACAAAAAGATACAACAAACCCAGTCGGAAGACTGGGTTTTTTATACAAAGTGTTATAAGTTGGTTGAATAAGGAATTACAACGAAACTAATAAAAGGGGGCAAGGTGCTCATGCAAAATACTCCATCATTAGCCATGTTATTCAGCCAACTCGGTTTAGCCAGCAGCCCTGCAGCCATTGAACTGTATGTACGTACGCATCAATTACCTGCACATATTAATTTACATGAAGCGCCGTTTTGGAATAAATCACAACGTGAATTTTTAATCAGTCATTTGGTACAAGACGATGATTGGGCCATTTGGATTGATGAACTCAATCAACAATTGCATTTAGATGCTTATCGTTTACAAGCTGTTTAGGTTTAAGTCATCGTCATATTTAATATGTTTTCATTAAAAACGCCTCAGAACGAGGCGTTTTTTTAATGCATTCTGCTTTTGAGAATTTGTTTAAACCAGACTTCGGTTTGATAGGCGTTAAAGGCAGGGTGAATTTGTAAGAGTTCCAAATCAAATTCGGCAGTTTTACTGTACTTGCCTAACCAGTGGCGACACAGTGCACTTTCATTTTTACTGGCGCTGGCATAAGCCAAGAAAAAGAAAATATCTCCATGTACATAATGAGTCATGGCTTTTAAAATTTGTTGGGTAATTAAGGCGTATTTTGCATCGCGGGTCAGCTCAAAATACATCATATAGGCTTTGGCCAAATGCAAAGACAAATTGATATATAACGTCACTGGCATTTCTTCAAATTCAACCCGACCTTGTTCTAACAGCACAATGGCTTCTTGCAAAAAGTAAATCTGTTCTTGGCGTAACTCGCTCAAACTCACCAATTGTAAGCGTAAATCGGCACGTTCTAATGCCAATTCAGGCGTATTACCTTGTAAAAAAAGTTGGTCGGTTTCCCCAATACGTTGAATAAGCTGTTGAGTCGAGTTGCGCATGGGTGAATTCCTGATAGCAATATTTGCTCTACATCGGGGCAAATTTACAGTTTTAAAGCCAATAATTTAAAAAAGCGGTCTATCTTTACCAAAGTTGGTTGCCGCTGCGTAGCCATGCAGTAATAGAAAGTCGTTGCTGTGTCGCAGGCAAAACTTCATGCAATAAATCACTTTGGAAAATTGCAATCCGATTTGGGCGTGGTTCTATAATTTGCCATGCTCCATGTTTGTCTTGTAAACGTAGTTGTCCACCCCAATCTGTCTGCCATTCAGGGTGTAAATAATAGACAGCAGAAATCACCCGATCATTTTTTTGTTGTGGGTTATCGCGGTGCAAGGCATAAAAAGAACCTGCTTGGTAGCTGGCAAAATGCGCTTCGACCTCACGAATCCCTAAATAAAATGCCTGATTGAATTGTTCGGCCAAAGTCAAAAGGGTTTGGGTATGTTGTTGTGCAATGCTTAAATTTTCGTGAATCCATAAAATATGATCACTGCGAATTTTGCTGACCACACCATTTTGAATGGCTGCTTCACGAAATTGATCTAAATTTTGACTACACTCTGCGAGAACTTGTTGTTGATATTCAGGTGAATAGGCATCATCCAACATGGCAAAACCATGCAAATCTAAATCTTCAAGAATTTGATCAATATTCCAAGATTTTGGAAGCAGTGTGGCGTCCATAAAATAGATACTCAGACAAAATGCAAGACAAGCTGATTATTTTAGAGGAATACAAGCTCCTGAATGAAACTTTTTTTCATGCTAAAATGTCGGTTGATTTTAGGAATGAACCAAACATGAATTATCGTCACCATTTCCATGCGGGCAACTTTGCCGATGTCATGAAGCATGTTTTATTGCTGCAAATTCTGACACGTTTAAATGCCAAAGATAAACCTTATCGCTATGTCGATACACATGGCGGTGCGGGTAAATATGACTTATCTTTAGCACCTGCACAAAAATCGGGCGAATTTTTAAATGGTATTCATCGTTTAGTGAAACTAGATGATTCAATCAAACGTCAGGCACCAGAAGGCGTACAGCAGTATTTAAAACTGGTTGAAGCAATGCGTGAAACGGATGGGCAAGGTGCATATCCCGGTTCGCCATGGTTTGCTTTACAAGGTATGCGTGACATCGACAAAGCAACTATTTTTGAAATGCAGCGCGATGTATTCCAGCAATTGCGTCATAACATTCGTGACAAACGCGCAGGTTTACATGAGCGTGATGCTTACGAAGGTTTATTGGGCGTCATTCCACCAAAAGAAAAACGCGGTTTGGTGATGATTGATCCACCGTATGAATTGGAACGTAAAGATTTCCCTCAGTTGGTTGAATTATTGGCAGCTGCACATAAAAAATGGCCAACAGGCGTATTTGCGGTGTGGTATCCAATTAAAGACCGCGCCATGATTGAACGTTTTGAAAAGAAAATGTTTAAAACAGGTATTCGCCGTCAACTCATTTGTGAAATTTGTGTGTGGCCTGACGATACTCCTGTGGGCTTAAACGGTTGTGGTTTATTGGTGATTAATCCACCATGGAAATTCTCTGAAGATGCAGATGAAGCCCTGCAATGGTTGTTCCCGCACTTGCGTATGCAAGAACATGGTGGACATGCTGCAGTGCGTTGGTTAGTTGGCGAATAAAAAATTTAAATAGACGTTCAGGTTACAGTTAGGACACAAAATAATGACAAACACATCCAAACCCGAAGGAGAGTATAGTTCCCGTGATCTTGAGCATGACGGAATTACATTTGAAGTGGTGGAAGAAGAACATACCCGTGAAGGGCAAAAGGTGAAACGTCGTGGTATCTATCTGTGGCCAAACCTGATTACCACGGCAGCCTTGCTGTCGGGTTTTTACTCCATTATTGCCAGTATGAATGGCGAATTTAGCCAAGCGATTTATGCCATTTTTCTAGCAGCATTGTTTGATGGTTTAGATGGTCGTGTGGCACGTGCGATTGGTGCGCAAAGTCCATTTGGCGAACAGTTTGATTCATTATCCGATATGCTCGCCTTTGGTGTTGCACCTGCGATTTTGATGTATAGCTGGAGTTTGCATGATTTAGGTCGTATCGGCTTGGCGGCTTGCTTTGTTTATGCGGCTTGTGCCGCATTCCGTTTGGCGCGTTTTAATGTGCAAATTGGTGTGGTCGATAAACGCTACTTTATTGGTGTTGCAAGTCCTTTGGCTGCGCTGATTATCGTGTCGCTGGTTTGGGTAGGACGGGATTTTCCTGAACTGTATGATATTCGTGAAATTGGTCTACAAATCCTCAATGCTGTGATTATTATTGCAGTAGGATTGTTGATGATTTCCAATATTAAATATTATTCATTTAAAACCTTTGATCGTAAGCGTGTGCCGTTTTTTGTATTGCCAATCGCAGTATTTATCCTTGCAGCCATGACTTATAATATTCCTGTTGGAATTTTAGTGATTTCAATTATTTATGCACTTTCAGGTTTTGTGACCACTTTTATGGCAAGAAAAAATGCAGTGAGTTAATTAAGCTTTCATAAAAGCATCAACTCACAAGGAGTTTGATATGCAGCTGTTTCAAGATTTTCTCGATCGTTCCAAACAACTCAATCAAACTCCTGCGGCAACCGCCAAACTGCCTTATCACGCCCCAAAACATCATTATAAATTTATCTATCAGGGCTTAATTCTTCCTAATTTGCCTGCACCCTTACATTATCTCAACTTTATTGGTTTATTGGGCAGCCTAAATACCGCAATGCTGCGCCCTGAAAATATGATTACAACCTCAGCTTTAGACACAGCCAGTATTCTTTGTAGTAGCAGCCCACACATGGTGGGGCAGTCCAATCATTATTCAATACAACATGATTGCGTATTTACTGCAGAGTATTTTCAGTTTGCCAATAAAGAGCGCATTACTGGACACTTTCCGCAATTTCATATTCAACGTGAAGATAGCGAACTTAGCTTTGATTTAAAGATCACCACAAGCTCTACAATTTCATATTTCACTAAATTGCGAATGAATTTGGCAGAACATTGGTCTTTGCTGTGTCAGTGTCAGGGAAGTGTACGCTATAAAGATCAGCATTTTCAGATTGAGCAATTGGGTAGTTTTGAGTTTGCCCGCTCAATCCAGTTTCCTTATTTCGCTGTGGCATTTTTTTGCTATCAAGTGATTAATCTGAATCATCAGCAACAAATGATATTGCTACAAAGTCGTGATGTGTTGAATCGAATTTTGCAATCTCGAATCTATCTGCGAAATGCGAACACGGAGCAAACTCGGGTATTTGATGGGCAAGTACAATTTAATATTCAACGGGTTTATCCAAAAGTAAAAACGCCAACAGGTCAGTGTATGTATTTGCCACGTGAGTTTGAATGGCGTTATCAAGATGAAGATGGCACCTCAATTCATTTACAGGCGCAGAGTCGTGGTGATTTTAAATTTGGGGCTGCAGCAGGTTATGTCGGAAGTTTTCAATATCAGTTGGCTATAAATGGAGATCAACAACAAGGAGAAGGAGGCTATTGTGAATATATCGACTGCCGCGCATTGAAATGGCAGGAACATGATCAGCCAGAAAAAATGCCAGATGTAGTTATGAATCCTGAACCTTTTATGATCAAGAAAAAGAAATAAACAGTATTTTGTGGAAAAGTGAAGTATTTTGCCGAATAAATAACCGTTCGGACTAAAAAACTCATAAAACTTAAAAAGAGGGGTTGCAAGGCGAAATATTTCACCTATAATGCACATCCATCGGCGGTGATGAAGATTAAAACTTCTGATAAAACAATGACTTGGTTGAGAATGATTGAGTTGGGTTTTAGAAAGAAAGTTTAAAATAATTTAAATTACCAGTTGACACTTTAGAAATAAAGCGTAATATAGCCGACCTAGCTTGATGCTGACGAAGCATCGAGAAGATCATTAAGAGA
>NZ_VPBV01000030.1:0-35064 GCF_013418545.1 Acinetobacter sp. YH12136 | reverse complement strand
AGCAAGAGTGAACCACCTGATCCCTTCCCGAACTCAGAAGTGAAACCTCTTCGCGCTGATGGTAGTGTGGGGTTACCCATGTGAGAGTAAGTCATCGCCAGCTCATTATTCTAAACACCCTCAACTAGCGTTGGGGGTGTTTTTTTATGGGAGAAAGAAAATATTAAGAAGAAAAGTAGAAAAAGAAAGGAAACATAAAAGTGAAGGCAAAATAAAACCATCTGAGGATGGTTTTAAATAGTAAGCATATTTTCCAAATTTGATTAGACTTCACGTAGTTGTCGACGTGCATGTTTAAATGCTGTTCTTAAACCTTCTTCTAGTGTTGGATGGTAGAGCGGTTTATCTAAAATATCCTCAAGTGTGAGTTCTTCATCAATCATCCAAGCCAATAAGTGCGCCATGTGCTCAGCAGCATCCACAAATAATTCAGCACCTAATAACTTTTGACTTTTATTATTAATATAAACTTCAATCGCACCTTTATTTTTTCCCAGCACCAAAGCGCGACCTTGTTTTTCATAAGAAACAAAGCCTGTCGTAAATGCAATATTTTGCTCTTTCAGTTGTTTATAGTTTTGTCCTACAGATGCCATTTCAGGTGAGCTAAACACAATGCCCATGGGTGTTAATGTTTTTATATTTTCAATGTTTGGAAAGCTTAAACAATTATGCACGGCTGCACTCCCTTCATGTGCTGCTTCATGTTGAATGGGAGTATTCGTGTGTGCATCACCCACAATAAAAATAGCATGCCGTCCGAGTTGTTTGGTGTGTGCATCAATTGGGAGCTGTTTGATGTTGTTGAAATTTGTATCAATATTTTCAAGATGAAGCTGATCTAAATAGCTGCGTCTACCCGTAGCAACCAATACATAATCGGCAGTTAAGCTTTGTATTTGTCCATTTTCTTGATATTCAATTTTCACGCCTTGTTCTGTTTTTTGTAGTTGTGTAGGCAAGGTTTCAAATTTGATATTCAATTCTCGACTGAGTGTATCTTGTGCAATGGTTTGTAGTTCTGGGCTGCGGAGTGAACCAACTTTACGACTACGGGCAAAAATAGTGGTATCTACCCCTAAGCGTTGCATAGCTTGAGCCAATTCGATTGCAATTACACCACTGCCAATGACGGCCAAAGATTGGGGTAAGTTCTCTAATTCAAAGATTTGATCTGATGTGATTAAGCGTTCGCCTAAGTTTTCTTTCCAGGCTTGGTCATAAGCAGGAGTAGAACCGACTGCAACAATAAAAGCTTTTGCCTGATATTGCTGTCCATTCACTTGAATTGTATGGGCATCTATGAAAGTCGCAAAGCCTGAAATCTTATGGGATGCTTCCCAACGATCTACATCTTTTTGTGTGGCACGGATAAAACGATCACGTAATTGACGTACGTGCGTCATGATTTGGGATGTATCAATTTTTGCATCTACCGTGAGTGCAACTTCTTGTGCATGTTGAATGTCGTGCATGCGATTGGCACTAGAGATGAGGACTTTGCTAGGCATACAACCAACACGGGCACAGGTGGTGTCCCATGGACCGTGATTGATGATGAGTAGGTTTTGGGTGTATTTAATTGCTTCTTTATAGGCGCTAATGCCTGCGGTACCTGCACCAATAATAATGAGGTCGTACACTATAAACCTGCTTAGAAAAATAAAAGTGATACTTTTATTATGCTAAAAAAATACCCTCTTTAAAGAGGGTATTTTCAATTTCTTACATTAAAATTTTAGACCTGTAGGTTCAGTCAATGTAGTGGTGATAGTTCCATTATTGTTTGTTGATGTCCCTTTAAGTTTGATTCCGTTAATCAGGTGCTCGAAGCTTAGAGTTCCACTAGTTTCATTTTTGAAGGTAAAAATATTTTGACCAGTTAGTGATATATTGCCAGTGAAAGATTGAGTGTTGCGATTAGGTGTTTCATTCTCTACGCGAGTACCATCAATGGTAGTGATATTAACAAGTTTAAGTTCTTTTTCCCCCGAGCTTTTAATACGGTAGCTAGATGAGCTACTTAAATCACCCGGCGTCGAATTGATAATAAAAGAGATAGGTTCAGCAAATGAAACATTGGTATTGTCGTTAATTAAAACATTGAAGCCAGAACCTTTTTCAAACATAAATAGTTCACCATCTAAAGATGTTAAATCTTTATATGTACTGAAAGCTCCTGTTGTAACTTCTTTTTCAACAGGTTGGTTTGTTTCTGGATCAATGATTTGAGTGGTTACAGTAATTTTGTAGTCACTAGTTGATTCATTAATTAGTACAAAGCGTTTTTGGTCTATTTGCTCGACCCATTTTTGTTTAAATGGATATGCGAAAGCACCTGTAATTGTCACATCATGTAAATTTTTATCTTTGTTCTCATTTTCAAAAATAAAAATACGTGTTGTTGCTTGATATGCTTCTAGGTTCGGAGTAATACTGTCATCTTCTAAGCGAATATTTTTAAGATCTTCTTTGGTAATTTCAAAGTCCCAGTCACTATAAGCAGGTAATAAGGTTTTTATCTGATCACCTGTAAAAGAATAACAAGCACGATAATCACTTGTGCTTTTTTCAAAACATTTATCACGGTAATATGCAGAAAAATTAGTCAAATCAACATTTCTAATATCTAGTGTAAGCTGTAATGGTCCATGTGCAAAAGTATCCAATGAATGATCAATATAGCCTTTAGCTGTATCTAAATCATTTGAATCGTAATTACCAAATAGAAACTGGCCTTCGCGCTTTAAAATTTCAAGTTGTTTGGCTGCGAGTTCAGTGGAGGTATTTGATTGTGGAGGAGGAGTAGCCCCACCTGTCGCCCCCGTATCACCATAATAGCCATCACTACCACCACCGCCACAAGCAGTAAGTAAGCCAGTTAATGCAACTGCAAGTGTCCCTTTTAAAAAATTCATTATGTAATACCCCGAGTTATATTTTATTAACAAAAAAATTATTGTGCAAAGATAGCACATATTAAAAAAGGCGCATATAGCGCCAGAGATTGAACGATAGATAAAACTTACAAACTCGTCCCCACACTCACACCCACCGTCGGGCGTACTTGCATAGAACTACAAGCACTCAGAGCCAAGACACACATCACCACCAATAAAACTTTATTCATGCAACAAACCTTGAGATTTTGCTTGATGAAATAACGCACTAGAACGAGCGCCACTACGACAAATCATCAGAATGGATTTTGGAAGCTCATTATAATATTTAGCGAATTCAAGAATGTCTGTTTGAGAAATTTTACCGCTACTAACGGGTTGATAAATTACACTGATCTGAGAATTTTCAGCAATATTGCGTAATTCACTCACTTTGACTGCATTGCCCATCTCTTGATCGGGACGGTTCACAATTACAGATTTAAAACCTTGCCGCATCAACTGTGAAAATTTGGCAGCATTCATCTGACCTGCAACGCTGACTTTGGTATTTAAAGTCTGAACATCGTTTTGAGCGTGACTCAGCGAGATACTGCTGCAGATCAGAATACAGCAAAACACATGTTTGAGGATGTGTTTAGTCATCCAACAAATCCATTTGTTTAGCTAACTGAAATAAGTTGTTTGAGCGGTTACCTGTACGGCAGAACATCAACACAGGTTTTGGCAATTCATTATAGTGATTGGCAAATGCACGAACATCTAACTCGGTAATTTGACCAGACACTACAGGCTGATAAACATAATCCAAACCTGCAGCACGTGCTGCTTCTTCAATTTGTGCACTAGTGGGCTGTTCAGGACCACCTTCCATATCTGGGCGGTTATTAATAATTGACTTAAAGCCCTTCTCTACAACTTGGCTCACATGCTCAGGACCAATTTGACCCGCAAAACCGACTTGTTCAGACATGGGAATACTCCATCATTTTATTCATGACAATATGCTTTATGATAGCATTAAGCAGATTCAAGAGCTGAATGTTCTGAAATATTTATAACGACGATAACGATAAAATAACGCAATGGAGCGCTTATGCATTCCTATATGGTTGAGCCTTTATATGTCAAAAGTGATCACGAGGTGATTGCTGCAGACTTTTATCGCCCTAAATCTATAGAAAAACCCGCGGTGATTCTGATGGCGCATGGTCTGGCGGCCTTGCGGCATTTTAAATTGGTGCAATATGCACAACATTTTGCTCAGGCAGGCTATGCCGTGGTGCTATTCGATTATCGTTATTGGGGCGGAAGTACGGGGCGTCCACGTGAGTTGGTGTCCATAGAGGCGCAATTAGATGACTGGCGCAGCATGATTTCACACATTGCAGAACGTAAATCCATTGATGCCAAACGTATGATTCTGTGGGGGACTTCACTAAGTGGGGGATATGTACTGAGTTTGGCCTCGCGCTTACACAATATTGCCGCAGTCATGGTACAAGTGCCTTTTGTAGATGGTGCGGAAAGTGCCAAGTTGTATCCTTTACAGCAACTTCCGAAAGCTTTAAAAATTTCTAGTCAGGACTATATGGGAGCAAAGATGGGCATGTCACCCAAAACACTGGCAGTGGTGGCGCAAAAAGAACTGTGTTTTTTACCGACTGCAGACAGTTATGCAGGTTATATGTCGATTGTGAACCCCGATCATTACTGGAGTGGGGAAATTCCTGCGCGGGTATTTTTTAATTTGATTCGTTATCGTCCCATTCAAGAAGTGCGGCAAATCAACATCCCTGTGTTATTTATTGCTGCGCAGCGTGACAGTCTGATTCCAATTGAATCGAGTCGTGAAACAGCCACCAATATTGCGCCTTATGTGCAATATGAGGAGTGGGATATGCAACATTTCGATGTTTATCATGGCGAATGGTTTAAAAAAGCCATTCAGACCCAATTAGAGTTTTTACAGCAACTGTTTGGAGTCAGTAAATGATTATTGTATGCCCTGAATGCGGTGCAAAAAACCGTGTACCTGAAGATAAATTATCTGCTAATCCTGCATGTGGGCAGTGTCATCAAGCGCTGATTCCACTTGCACCCATTGAATTAAATGAGCAAAATTTCAGTAATTTTATCCAAAATAGTGATTTACCTATTTTGATTGATCTTTGGGCGGACTGGTGTGGTCCTTGCAAGATGATGGCACCACATTTTGCAACAGTTGCCAAGCAAAATCCGCAGGTGCTGTTTGCCAAAATTGATACCGAAGCCAATCCACGTTTAAGCAGCGCGTTTCATGTGCGCAGTATTCCAACACTGGTATTGATGAATAAAAGCAATGAAATTGCTAGAATAAGCGGTGCGCTACGAGCGACTGAATTACAACAGTGGTTGGATCAGCAACTCAACGCTCAGTCTTAATGCGCTGTTCGTGCTAATTTAATGCAAATGTCCGGAGTGAACGTGTCAGATTCTCATGCAAAACCAGAGGGAGTGCTTTCCCTACAAACAATTGCCATGCCAGCAGATACCAACTGGAGTGGAGATGTCTTTGGAGGCTGGATCGTTTCACAGATGGATTTGGCAGGTGCGATTCATGCCGAGCGTTTTAGTAAAGGACGTTGTGCTACGATTTCCATTAACCAAATGACTTTTTTGGTGCCTGTAAAAGTGGGCGATGTGATCAGTTGCTACACCAAAATTCTAAAAGTGGGCAATACCTCCATTCAAATGCAAATTGAAGTGTGGGATAGCCACGACGATTCACGTGAACCCGTGCGCGTTACCGAAGGGGTATTTACCTTTGTTGCGGTTGATGTCAAAGGCTCAAAACGTCAGATTCCTGAAGAAGCCAAACAGAAGTTTTTAGAAGCTCAGGCTAGTCAAACATCGTAATGAAAAAAATCCCAGCACAGTGGCTGGGATTTTTTATTGGAGAAGAAACAAGTATCAATCTTGTTTTTGCTTTAAATGTGATTTTGACACCCATGCCCACAACATTTCACACTGAATCGGGGCTTCGCCTGATTCATCAATCACACTGACATTGACCAGTGTTTCGCCTTTGTCGGTGCTGTGCATGAGTTGTTGCTGTTCTGGGCTGAGTGTGGCAATGGCTGTCATTGCACCTTGAGTTGGACGTTTAAAGTCCACTTTCAGGCTTTTAATCAGCACAATGGCACTATCAGGTACATTCATAGCAGTCACAAAACCTGTAGCAGTTTCAGCCAGCAGCGCCATAGCACAGGCATGTACCTGTCCAATATGGTTTTGCATGGCTTTATGATTGGCAAGACTGACCACCACTTGCGATGGGGTTACTTCTTGATAGCGAATTTTCGCAGTGCCCACCATCGGCACGACACGACCAAAGGCTTGACTCAAAAGGCGGCTTTGAATGCCTTTCGGCAATTTTGATGTTGCTTTGACCAGTTTGTTTAAGCGATTGGTTGGTGTCATGACATCCCCAAATTAATCTTTAAAGTTGTTAAATTGCAGTGGCAGACCAAATTGTTGCTCTTTCAAGAACGCCATTACTTGTTGCAATGTGTCGCGTTTCTTGTCGGTCACACGAATTTTGTCACCCTGAATAGAAGATTGCACTTTAATGCCACTGTCTTTAATGGCTTTGTTAATTTTTTTTGCGGTATCTGAGTCAAGACCATCTTTAAGTTTGATCACTTGAATCACATTTTTACCTGATGCGGTCATTTTTTGTGGGTCAAGCGCCTGAATGTCGACTTTACGCTTATAGAAGTGATTTTCGAGCATGGTATACACTTGCTCACATTGGAAATCACTTTCAGTGGAGATTTTAATCTCTTTGTTTTTTTCATTGAGGTCGATAGAAACATCCTGACCACGAAAATCGAAACGAGTACCGATTTCTTTTTGTGTGTTTTGAACCGCATGATTCACTTCAAAAAGTTCTAATTCAGAAACAATATCGAAAGAAGGCATAATGAAGACCTTTGCAAATGGAAACAATATCTGAGATGCTAGGGATGTTTTCTTCATTTGCCAAGTGTTGTTTTACATCAAAGGAGTGCGCAATGATCCGTAAACAAGAAATTACAACATTTGAGTTCCCAGCTGACGCGATTATCTGGGATGTACGTGATGCAAGTGCTTATGCCGAAGCTCATGTTAAAGGTGCTGTGAATCAGCCAATTAACGATCTATCAGCAGAGAGTCTTACTCAGGTGTCGGCGGATCAACCCATTTACATTTTATGTGGTGGCGGAAGTAAAGCCCCACGTGCAGCGGAAAAACTAGAAGGTTTGGACAGCTCGCGTGAATATGTGGTTTTAATGGGTGGTACACGTGCTGCGCGTGATGCAGGTATGCCTTTGGAACAAGGTCACTAAGTATCATCAATATGAAGAAAGCGCCGTAAGGCGCTTTTTTGTTGGGTATCGTTTTATTTCTATTTTCTCTAAGCGAGCGTTAGCTTGAAGGTGGAGGAGCTTTAAAATAAGGCTTCTTGGTTTTCACCTTTTTCTGAAAACGTGTAGCTGCCAGTTTTTGTACTAAGTTTTTAGGTACAGCGCAGGCTTCTGCTAAAACTTGTGCCGCCAGTATTTCACTGCACAACGGGGCAAATAAAAAGCCTTTAGAACCGAGTCCTGCAAAGCTGTAAATTTCCTGATCATCACGCATTTTGCCCAGTAGGGGAAAATAATCCTTACTTTGGGCGCGTAGCGAAGCGCGACCTTGCCAAGTATCTACGGGTGCTAAGTTTTCGGCATACGCAGGAAAGACACTGTGGATAAGTTCGTAGTTATGCACATGGTCTTCTGCCAAGACGTCACAATCTTCCCGATTTGGATAAAACGATGCACCTAAAATCAGTTGATCGGCATTGAGCTGCATGCAATAGCCGCCATAGCTATAGGCTTGTGATAATGGCAAAGCCTGATCTGTATTATTTACCCAGCTAACTTGCCCACGAATGGGTTTAAGCACAGGGTAATGCTCAAAAAAAGCACCGCTTTGCAGCGCTGCACAGACGATGACATGATCAAATGTTCCAAGTTCAGTATCTACGCTGTGTAAGATCAGTTGCTGTGCTGTCGTGGTGATTTGTTTAATTTGAGCTTGCTGAAACTGAATGTGCGGATGCGCAAGAATTTCATCACGCAGTTGATGTGGAGAAACTGCTCCTGCTTGCAATAAGTTTAAACTGGCAAAGTCGCTTTGTGGCGTAAGTTCGGTTGCACTCTGTGCTGCTAAAATACCTTTTGGATATTGTGTGGCTAAATCCAGCAATTCATCGGCATGTTTAAGTGCCAGTTGATGAATCTGCAACGGACGAAATGCTTTGAATGCGGCATAGTGATTTAAAGCATGTTGCCATGCCAAAGTCATTAAATGATCAGCACTTTGATGAATTGGGCAAAGTTTTGGGTTTAAGAGTGCCAAAGGATTGCCAGAACCGCCTGCAAGTGGCGCTGTTTGGTCATAGAGCGTGACTTGATGCCCTCGTTGGGAAAATGCCCACGCACAGCTTAAACCCGCAATTCCTGCGCCTATGATCGCAATATGGCGCTGTTGGTTGCTTGTTGTGGTATTTGTTGTAATTTGAGTTTCGTTCTGATCGGATATTGGCTCTATTTCAGGCGCTTGCCAGATGGCTTTCAGCATTTCCCGTTTATGCCCAAAACCGCGTGGGCGGGTGATGTGAATACCGTGTTGTTTTAAGCCACGTTTGAGTACGCCTGCCACACTAAATGAGGCAAAAGTCGTGCCATAATCGGACAGTGCTACAATCGGGTTGAGCACGGTTTCCTGCCACATATCGGGGTTACAGGCGGGTGCAAAGCCATCTAAAAACCACGCATTGACAGGAGCAGTTTTAGCAATGACAGGAAAAACTTCCTGAGCATCGCCTAGCCATAAATCTAGGCTAAAGCGTTCATCTGGAAAGTTTAAACGATGACAGCCTGCAATAGCGGCAGGGTATTGCTGAATCAGCTGTTCAGACAGATGACTGAGTTCGGGCCAAGCCGCTAAGGCACGTATAAGATCGGCTTTGCAAAGTGGAAATTTTTCGACAGAAATTGCGTGTAAATGGCTGCGATTATTGGGACGTACCTGTTGCCATAATTGCCAGAGCGCTAAAATATTTAAGCCTGTACCAAAGCCTGTTTCGCCTACACAAAAATATTCAAAATCATTCAGCGCTGCTAAACGGATGGGTAAGTCATTGCCCTGTAAAAACACATGCCGTGTTTCTAATAAACCGTTGTCTTTAGAGAAATACACATCGCCAAATTGTTTGGAAATGGGCACATCAATACCATCGACCAGTTGCCAATCCAGCTCGGCAGTTTGAATAGGCTGAAACAAAACCAGAGTACCTTAAATCAAGAGGTGAATGCTCACCTTACCATTGGCGGCGACGTTTGGTATAGACATAGCTAGCAATTAAGAAGCCGAGCAATACGCCAACCGCGAGTGTTGCAGCACCGTATAAAAACATTTGCGCACTGCGTTCACTTTGCAGTACTTGAACTTGCACGCCTAAATTATCGTTTTTAAGTTGCAGTTCCTGATTCTGTGCCAAAGCATCGAGGTTTGCCTGTTCAAGTTGTTGCAAACGTGTGCTCTGATCTTTAATCAAGGCTTTGGTTTTAGCTTCCTGAAGGGCTTTATTTTTGGCAATTTGTTCTGCAGTCAGGGGCTTATCTTGTGCAGGAGTAACCCCATTGGCTGTTGCTACAGCTGCCGTGTTGGTCACAGCAGCAGGAGCAGGTGCAGTAGGTGTGGTTGTGGCTGGCTCAACTGCATATACAGGTGAACTGAGCAGAACAGCAACAACACTGGCAACAACGAAACGCATAGCGCTTATCCTTGAGGGAATGCTTTATTGAATGGCTTAACGTCAATGTGGCTATATACGCCTTCTTTTAAGAAAGGTTCATCTTGTAGCCAAGCATCGAGTGCTTCACGACTGTCAAAATCGACAATCATGGTGCTGCCATAAAAGCCTGCTTGTGGATTGCTTGGGTCTTTTGGCATTGCCCCCGCCACAATTAAGCGACCTTCGGCATCGAGTTGTTGCAAACGTGCAAGATGTGCAGGACGGGTCGCAAGACGTTTTTCCAGTGTACCTTCACGGTCAGTACAACTCAGAACAAATAAAGGCATAGTTACTCTCGAATATCGCAGATCAGAAATTATTCAGATGTTTTAAAGTATTTGCGCAATACAATAAACTGCACAATGATAAAGGAAAACATCACAATCATGTCACCAAAAGCAGTGAATTCGCCCCAATATTTTCCGTCCATAAATAAAAATGCAAAAAATATGTGTAGGAAAGACATGACTGCAAACATGGCTGCCCAAGTATAATTCAGGTTTTTCCAGCCAGCTTCGGTCAAGTTGAACACAGGCCCAAATAAGCGTTGAATCAGTGGTTTACGGTCTTTGCTGAACCATGGTGATAGCAAAAAAGCACCTGCAAATACAATGTTTAAAATGGCAGCTTTCAGGCGAATATAAAAGTCATCGCTTAACATTAAAGTAACGCCACCAAAAATTACGGTCATAAACAGCACAATCCACTGTTGTTTATCTAAACGGAATTTTTGCATGATGAACAATGCGCCGTACACCACTAACATCGAGATGATCAGACCTGTGGTGGCCACCAAAATATGGTTGTTATCGACACCGCCTGCAGAGCCGATGAGTTGTAGTAATTGATGATTAGTGTCTTTTGGATCTACAGTTTTGTATAAATAAAAGAAAATAATGAGGGGCACAAAGTCTAAAAGTGCTTTCATGTTAGAGTATCTAAATCTGATCAAATAAATGACATAGTATAAGTGATGCACGGCGTAGATTTACATACACACAGTAATATTTCTGATGGAACTTTGTCACCTGGAGAATTGGTGTCTGCGGCAATTCAGCAGGGCATTCATACCTTGGCATTGACTGATCATGACACAATGGATGGGCTGGCTTTGGCAGAGCAAGCGGCTCAGGGGCAAGATTTAAAGATTATTTCGGGAGTGGAAATTTCCAGTCAATGGTCACGTCCTGCCACTAAAAAAAGCTATAGCGTGCATGTGGTGGCGCTAAACATGCAAAATCCTGCACCTTTACAGGCGCTGCTGGAACAGCAAAAACAAATTCGTGCAGAACGTGCCAAACAAATTTGTGATTTACTCACTCCGCTGATTGGACAAGATATTTATAATGATGTACTTCTTAGAGTCGAAGGCGTAGCAGATCGGATTACCCGTACGCACATTGCCAAAACTTTACAGGAAAAAGGCATTGTAACGCGTGTGCAGCAAGCATTTGATAAATACATCAAAGAAGGCAAAAAGGCTTATGTGAAATTTGATGGCTTGAGTTTGGAAGATACGATTCGGGTGATTCACGACAGTCAGGGTTTTGCCGTGTTGGCGCATCCAACCCGTTATGATTTATCTGCGACCAATATTCGTTATTTAATTGAAATTTTTGCCAAATATGGGGGTGATGCAGTGGAATTGCCGCCTAATATTGACCCTGCATCGACCCGTCAAATGGTGGATCGCATGATTGCTGAACATGGTCTAAAAGTATCTGTCGGCAGTGATTTTCATGGTGAAAATATGCCGTGGATTAAATTGGGCAATATTCCGCGGGTGAAAGATGGTCAAATTGGGATTTGGGAGAGTTTTGTTGAGTAACTCCCTCATCCCAACCTTCTCATATAAGCAGATGTGATATCCATTATTAAAATTTAGAAAGGATAAAAACTCCTTCTCCCTCTGGGAGAAGGTTGGGAAGAGGGTCTAAAGCAAATTATTGTCCTGTGCCTGAATTGGTGGTGGCGTTGGTTTACCCAACGTACCCAATAATTCAATTTCAATGGTTCTTACCATGGCATCTAAAGGTAAGTCATTGCTTTGCGTGCCAAAAGGTTCTTCAATTTCAGAACTGAGCGCATCCAGACCTAAAAAAGTATAAGCCAAAATACCGACCAAAAGCGGAGTCGCCAATCCGAGTGTAGACCCTAAACTAAAGGGCAACATAAAACAGAAAAAGTACACTGTTCGGTTAAGTAGGACTGAATACGCAAAAGGGAGCGGTGTGGTAGCAATACGGTCACAACCCGTGAGTACCAAACTCAGCTCTGTGACGTGTTGATTCATTTGTGTGTAAATAATATCGGAAATTTCGCCCTCTTTAAGTGCTTGCATTAACTCCCATTGAATCAAACTGAGCGTGTATTGCGGCGCATTGGCTTGTTGATACAGTTGGGTAATTGCTTGCTGACTCATGCCACTGGTTTGAATTAACTCGGTTGGATTGGCAGTTTGATGACGCAGGCGGTCGCGCAAGACATTGGCAAATACAATGACGTGCTGAATGACGCGTTCACGTCGTGCTTGACTAAGTATACGGCAGTCGCGGTCAAAGTGGCGCGCGTTGGCAATCAGCATGCCCCAAAGTTTACGTGCCTCCCACCAACGGTCATAACAGGCAGAGTTTTTAAAGCCCAAAAAAATCGACAGCACCACCCCAATTAAAGTAAAGCCAACCAAAGGCAATTCTGGAAAATGAAAATAACCAATATAAGACAAACCGCCAATAATGGTGGAGATCAACATCACCAAGCCCAAAGGCGGTAAGACCTTCGGTAAAATCGTGCCCCGCCAAGAAAACAGTAAGTTAAATACACTGGGTTGATCGACTATCATTTTATTAGAATCATCACAATTTTTTGATGATCTTCTGTGCTTGTGCAGGCTTTGTCAATATACAAATTTTAAGTGTGCTCAAATTTAAGCAGTTGTTGTTCGGCAAAGGAAAAATTACCTTCACTTGAGATGATACAGTGATCGATCAAACGCAGCTCTAGCAACTGACAGGCTTGCTGAATCTGCTGCGTCAGGACTAAATCTGCAGGTGAAGGTTGTGGTAAGCCGAAAGGATGATTGTGTGCAATCACAATCGCTGTGGCATGTTGACTAATCGCAAAACGTAGCAATTGATTAATGGAAATTTCACACGAATTTAATGCACCATAAAATAATTTTTTAAAGCTGATTTTGCGTAAACAGGCATCAAGGCAAAGCACCGCAAACACTTCTTGGGTTTCGCCCAAAAGTTCAAAACGCAGATACTCCATCAAGCGTTTGGAATTGCTAAGCTCAAGTGCATCTTGTTTTAAATGTTCGGCTACATAGCGCCGTCCAAGTTCTTTAACTGCCATGAGCTGTGAATATTTACTGTTACCCATGCCGTGAAATTGACACAACTCGGCAATGGGTGCATCGAGTAAAGTAGTGAGATTGCCAAAATGCTGAATTAGCAATCGTGCCAACTCCACCGCAGAATGTTGCTGTGAGCCTGAGCGCAAAAAAATAGCCAATAGTTCGGCATCAGATAAACTGGCAGCACCATTTTGAATGAGACGTTCACGTGGCCGTTCTTGTTCAGGCCAATGTTTAATAGATAAATGCATTGTTATTTGACTTTGTTATTCTAAATTTGAAACTTAAATCCCAACAGATCTCTTGGGAATGACATTATTTAATGCTATTGTGAGCCCCACTGCAACAAAAAGGTGGCTTATTTGTGAGCTTCGATTTAAGCGTCCTCCCTCATAAAAATATTATTTTAGCTGTGACAGGCGGCATTGCGGCCTATAAAAGTGCGATTTTAGTGCGTCGTTTAAAGGATGCGGGGTTTAGTGTTCGCGTGGTCATGACCAAGGGGGCACAAGCTTTTATTACACCGCTGACCTTTCAAGCACTGTCAGGCAATCCAGTACATACCGAATTATTAGATACCGAAGCCGAAGCAGGCATGGGGCATATTGAATTGGCACGGTGGGCCGATTTAA
Organism: Acinetobacter sp. YH12136; assembly: GCF_013418545.1. Lineage (NCBI taxonomy): Bacteria > Pseudomonadati > Pseudomonadota > Gammaproteobacteria > Moraxellales > Moraxellaceae > Acinetobacter > Acinetobacter sp. YH12136. Next base: position 21,309 of record NZ_VPBV01000030.1, on the reverse strand, counting down.
TTTTGGTTGCGCCCGCCAGTTGCGACACCTTAGCCAAATTTGCTGCAGGTCTGGCCGATGATTTGCTCAGTACTTTATATTTAGCCACCACTGCACCAGTTTGGGTTGCACCTGCCATGAATCAGCAAATGTGGGCAGCCAAAGCCACACAGCGTAACTTAACCACTTTGGTGGAAGATGGCGTGCATGTAATTATGCCCGATGCGGGCGAACAAGCCTGTGGAGATGTTGGTTTAGGGCGTATGCCAGAACCTGAAGATTTGGCGCATCAGGTGACGCAGTATTTTCATCAGGCACAGCGTGCTTTGGTGGAAAAATTTGGCATGTTGGCAGGCAAAAATGTCACCATTACAGCAGGCCCAACCCGCGAAGCTTTAGACCCTGTGCGTTATATTTCTAACCATAGTACAGGCAAAATGGGTTTTTCTTTGGCTGCAGCCTGTTATGCAGCAGGGGCAAAAGTCACGCTTATTGCAGGCCCAGTTAGTTTAGATACGCCAAATGGGGTACAGCGAATTAATGTGTCTTCTGCAATTCAAATGCTAGATACCAGTTTGCAGATGCTTGAACAAGGCTGTGATATTTTCATCGCTACAGCCGCGGTGGCAGATTACCGCGTGGCAGAAATAGCGGAACACAAAATTAAAAAATTAGGCGATGAGCTGAATGTGGCGTTGGTCAAAAACCCTGATATTGTTGCGACCATTGCGCAACAGGAAAAACGTCCGTTTATGGTTGGCTTTGCTGCAGAAACCCGCAATGTAGAAGAGTATGCAGCAGGCAAGTTGGTGGCGAAAAAGCTAGATATGATTGCCTGCAATGACGTTTCCCGTGCCGATATTGGTTTTGCTTCCGATGAAAATGCCATGACGGTATTTTTTGCCGAAAGCTACCGTATGGAAAAACGCGATTTGGAAAAAGCCTCGAAACAGGAAATTGCGCAGCAATTGGTCGAAGCGATACACGATGCCTTGTATCGAGATCCATCTCAGGATGATGATTTTTAATTTTGATCGTCCATCAGCAAACGGATGACATAAAAAACCGCTGAAATTTCAGCAGTTTTTTATATCCAATCGCGAATTAAGCTTGACCTTCAGCTGCAGCGGCTTGAGCACGTTGCATATTGGCTTCAAACTCGGCATCGAAGTTGATTGGCGTTAACAATAATTGTGGGAAGCTGCCTTTGGTAACCATATCATTCACTGCTTCACGCAAGAATGGGAACAAAATGTTCGGGCAGTATGCGCCAAGAATGTACGGTAAACGCTCTTCTTCAACGCCATCAATCAGGAAAATACCAGCTTGGGTAACATCCACAATAAATGCAGTATCGCCGGCGTTGTTGGCTTGAACCACAACTTTTAATGCTACTTCAAAGTGGGTTGGATCAATTTTTTCTGCAGAAGATGACAGGTTGATGTTCAATTCAGGCTGCCATTCTTTGGTAAATACTTGTGCCCCAGGAACTTCAAAAGAAATGTCTTTGGTATAAATACGCTCTAATGCCAATTGTGGTTGAGCTTGTTGTTCTTCACTCATGTTAAATCCTTAAGAGTTGGTTATCGTGTTATGTTTATGCCAATAATTGATCGAGCTTGCCTTCGCGATCTAACGCATATAATTGGTCAAAGCCGCCAATAAACTGGTCATTGATGAAAATTTGTGGAACGGTACGATGATTGGTGCGTTGCATTAATTCAACACGTACTTCAGGCGCTTCATTCGACAAATTAATTTCTTTATAGGCAACGCCTTTACGCTCAAGGAGTTGTTTTGCACGAATGCAGTATGGACATACAGTCGTTGAATAAATAGTGACTTCAGCCATGATTGTTCTCCTTGCGAAAAATATTGGGTAAAACTATTTGCTTTTTACTAAAGGTAAACCTTGTGCTTTCCAGTTGCTAATACCGCCATCTAAACGATAGGCATCGGTATGTGCGACCTGTTGTAAAGCACTGCCTGCAACCTGACCCAAGTTACAGATAAAGACCAATGGACGATCTGAGGTTTTTAACTCTTCAACATGCTTGGTAATTTGGCTATAGGGAATATTGCGGCTACCACTGATATGACCTTCACGGAAATCTTTGGCATCACGTAAATCAATCAACATGGCATTTTTAGCTTTGACTAAAATACCCAAAGATTGTGGGGAAATTTTGCGACCATTGCGTTGACCTTCTAACACAAAGAACAACACTACCAATACAGCCAGCGTCCCAAATAAGAAGGGATGATTCCCCATAAATTCGAACCAACGTTCCACAAGTCACCTAATTACAATGTCAAAATTGTTCAAGAGTATAGCGTATAAATATGGCGATCAAAAACACCGCTTCAAGGGCAGCGCCACAATAAAATTAATTTTTTTGTTGCGCTTCGGCAATTTCATCACACAGTCTTAAATAACTGTCTAAACGACGCGATAAAATTTCGCCTTCTGCAGCAGCCAGTCGCAGCGCACATTGCTTTTCATGTTTATGGGTACAGTTGCGGAATTGGCAATGACCCAACAGGTTTTCAATTTCAGGAAAACCATTTTGAATTTTATCTTGGCTCAAGTGCCACAAACCAAATTCACGAATCCCCGGTGAGTCAATTAAGGCAGCACCATCTCCAAAGCCAATTAAGCGGGTAGAGGTTGTGGTGTGTTGTCCAAGTGCTGAGTTTTCTGAAATGATATTGGTCTTTTGCGCCGCTTCAGGCACGATGGCATTAATCAGCGAGCTTTTCCCCACACCCGATTGTCCAACAAAAGCCACCGTTTCACCTGCCAAACGTGCCGCCAAATGCTCTAAATTCGCATCGGACTGGGTTTGCATGACTTCATACCCCAAGTCTTGATATTCCTTAAGCAAGTCTAAAATCGGGTCGTTTTCTTTGAGCAAATCAGATTTGTTTAAGACCAATAAGGCGCGAATATCGGCATCGGCACAAGCAACCAAATAGCGGTCAATCAAGCCCGGTGCAGGTTCAGGCAAAGGCGCAAAAACAATCACAATCAAACTGATATTGGCGGCAACAGGTTTAACTTTGTGATAACGATCAGGTCGGGTCAATAAAGATTGGCGTGGATGAATCGCGGTAATAATCCCTAAACCTGTATTCGGATCGGCTTGCCATTTGACCCGATCTCCCGTCACCAATAATTCTAAATTGGTGCGAGTATGACAACGCCAAATGCTGCCTATTTCGATAGGTTTCCAAAACGGTTCAGGCTCACCTGCGTGCACCACAGGTTTTTCAGGATGAATTTCAGGAACAGATAAAGCCTGCACTTCTAATTGACGACCATAGTGTTGTACCACCAAGCCTTCTAAATCATGTGAAGTGTCAATGTCTGCCTGACGTGACTTGTGTTGTTTTTCAATTCGACGTTGCTGTTGTTCAGTCAATCGACGCTTACGAATTAAAGCCATTCATATCCTAAAAAACCATGAACTCAGGATGGCAAAAATAGCATGAAGCGGGGGCACAGTTACAGCCAAGAAGCAAGAAATTTGCTACTATGTTGTTTTTAAGCCGAATAAGATTGCACATTTATGAGCAGCACGCCTGATACTCGCCTCATTTGGATTGATTTGGAAATGACAGGTTTAGATACCGATAACGACCAAATTATTGAAGTGGCTACCATTGTGACTGATGATCATTTAAATATTTTGGCAGAAGGTCCTGTGCTGGCTGTGCATCAACCTGATCGTATTTTAAATGCCATGGATGAGTGGAATACACGTCAGCATGGACAATCGGGCTTAATTGAGCGTGTGCGTCGCAGCAAACTCACTGCGCAGGATGCAGAACAGCAAACTATTGAGTTTCTGAAAAAATGGGTTAATCCTAAAACATCGCCAATGTGTGGCAACTCAATTTGCCAAGACCGCCGTTTTTTACACCGTTTAATGCCTGAGTTGGAACAGTACTTCCATTATCGTAATTTGGATGTTTCATCAGTGAAAGAGTTGGCAAAGCGCTGGCGTCCAGAAATTATGAGCGGTTTGAAAAAGAATGCGTCGCATTTGGCGATGGATGATATTCGTGATTCGATTGCCGAGCTGAAATATTATCGCCAATACTTTTTTATTATGAATCAGGACTAAAACCTTTTTCTGCGTAGGAGATGGAGCTGTAACAGTAACAGCGATCTCTTACGCTTAAACTGTGTTGGTCACTCATAAATAAGAAATAATAAGATATGACTCAGCATTGCCTTATGCCTTACTTTATATAAAGATATTAGAGGCAAGTTTGTATAAAGCTAAGCAATGCTTAGGTGTTCATTGGTTAAAAGCCAAGCAAAACCAAAAGCTTTATTTTCCTGCCTGCCAAAATGCTTCACCTGCCTGAATTGGGTCGCCTGTTTGCGCCAAAGTCTCAAGCCAGACATCATATTGCGCGATGATTGGATGTTGGCTAGGGTGAAAGTCAGGTTTAAACCAATCACGATATTGTGATTGCATTTTGCGTAATTTCCCTTGTTTGCCAAACAGCCATTGCAAGCCACGTACATTCATTTTAAGGCGCTGGGTACGATTAAACCCATCGCATCTCAGCATGACATTGGCGCGGCACAGGGTAAATCCGAACATTAAACCTGTGGTCAGCACCAACGCCATTTTTCGAGTCACTTCAGGCACATTGCCCACCTGTTGCATCACATCAAACGCCACATCACGATGTTCCATTTCTTCAATCGCATGCCATGCAAATAAAGCACGGACATAAGGATGTGCATCTTGCAGCGTGTCTTTTTCGCCATAAAAAGTTTCTGCCATAAGTGCGGTTAAATGTTCCGCAGCTGCTGTCATGGCGATGTTGTATTGGGGCGAGCGATATTTCAGTTCAAACTTAAACACTTTGTTTAGACGCTGAATAAACTGATCTACAGGCATGCCTTGATCTTTCATGACCTGATTCATTTTGTCGTGTGCAATGCCGTGCTGAGCTTCTTGTCGAATAAAATCGGCAACACGCTGTTTTAAGTCAGGGTCTTGAATTTGATCACGGAACAAACGTACCGATTGAATGAAATAACGCTCGCCATCAGGAAAAGTCAGGCTCAAAGCATCAAACATGCGGGTTAAAAACGGGTCACCTGCAAACCAGTAACGCGGCACATCGGCTAATTTAAAATCGAGATTGCTGCGTACTATGGGCGCAGCATGATATTGGACAAGTGCATTCATTTTATTTTATTTCACTCTGGTCAATCCTGTTTGCATTATGTCGGGCTTTGGCAGATTTGTTTTGACAGTATTTGCCAGTTTTTATACATTAAGCGACAAAAGAAAATGATGCATGTCAAAATGAGCAAGCACATGAGCGAAATTCAAATTCCGAATGGTTATTATCAACTTTGGTTACGCTATTTATCTGCACAGGGCAGAGTTCCTGAGCAGCTTGGATTTTCGCCTGCACAATTGCAGCAGTTACAGCATGTGTTGGCATTGCCCATGGATACCCAATCGTCCTATCAGTTTTTTAACGAGATCATCCAACACAGTATTCAGTTTTTAGATTGTCCAACGCTCGTTTTTGAATTGGCACGTTATATTCAGCCTGAACATTTTGGCGTGCTTGGCTATATGGCATCGCGTAGTAACAGTGTTGCAGAAGCCCTTCAATATATGATGCGTTTTAGTCGCTTGGTGGTGGATGGTACGGCAGCCGTACCAATGCGACTGGAACAACAATCAGATGCTTTATATTTATCATGGCCATTGGTGGATGAAAAATACAGCTTGGTTCATGAAATGACTTTTGCCTGTATGACTCAATTGGCCATGCAAATTTTTGATTTTCAACACTCTCCGATACGGGAGATTCATTTTGCCCATGCACCGCGTATGGCGATGCTGCATTATGAAAAGTTTTATGGTTGTAAGGTTTTATTTAAGCAAGCGGAATATCAAATTGTTTTAAATTTAGAAAGCCTCAGTTTAAAACCACAGCAAGCCGATCCCTCTTTAATTCATTTACTCACCAAACAAGCTGAAGATGCGATTGCGTTAAAACCACAATTAGAAACCGTGCAGCAGCAAGTCCAAGAGCAGGTGGCGCATTATTTACGTTATGAACAGCAAGTGCCGAGCATTGAATGGGTGGCGCAGCGTTTATTTCGTTCAGGGCGTACGTTACAGCGTCAGCTTAAACAGGAAGGTACGGGTTTTAAACAGATTCTTGAAATAGAACGGATGCAGCGCTGTGAAAACTTACTGCGACAAAATGTGAGCCTAAGCGATATTGCACAGTTGTTGGGGTATTCAGACCAATCGGCTTTGGCGCGTGCCTATAAAGCCTGTACAGGACAGACCTTGCTAAAACGTAAACAGCAGTTGCAGCAAGCTGAGGATGCACTTTCTCTACAGCAAAATACGCCATAAATAGTATGGATTGGCTCATTATCAACAGGTGATTTCGCGCTAAGAGATTGAAAATAAGCTGTGTGTAGCCATGACCGAATCAGCTTTTGCAAGGTTGATAAAGCCTAAGATAAAACCTGAAGTTGTTTATTTTTATCAATATTTTTAAATTTAAAAGCACGATTGAGCAAGTTTCAAAAACCGATAAGCAGGCAAAATTAGGCATCTTTGATCATTGAGAAAAAAGCGCAAATATCAGTAAATGTAGCCTCGCGGTTGTTCTGAATAAATCGTTTTGCAAACAGAAATGCAGCAACTCATGCCTGTGCGCTATTCATTGAGTAAAAAATAGCGTTACAATGGGTCAATTTGTATTTCTACAATAGCAAATGTCTCAGTTTTAATCATTCAAGGAAAATACAACCCTATGTCACGTTTAGCCACACGATTTGCACAGCTTGAATCTCAACAGCGTAAGGCCTTGGTTTCTTATGTTATGGCAGGTGACCCTCATCCAGAAGTCACAGTTCCGTTGTTACATCAAATGGTCGAGGCAGGGGTAGATGTCGTTGAATTAGGTTTGCCGTTTTCAGACCCAATGGCTGATGGTCCAGTAATTGCCCTCGCTGCAGAGCGAGCGTTGGCAGGTGGAACCAATACGCTAGATGCTTTAAACATGGTCAAAGAGTTCCGTCAAAAAGATCAGGAAACTCCTGTGGTATTGATGGGATATTTAAACCCTGTAGAAGTCATTGGTTATGAAAAGTTTGTTGAATATGCACATGACTGTGGTGTCGATGGTGTACTTCTGGTCGATTTACCACCTGAAGAAGCCCAAGAATTTGATGAAGTCCTGAATAAATATGGGATGAATCAAATTTTCTTGTTAGCGCCAACTTCTACACCAGAGCGTATTCAATTTGTTGCAAACCAAGCCAGTGGCTTTATTTATTATGTTTCTTTGAAAGGCGTGACGGGTGCAGCAACACTTGATGTTGCAGAAGCAGCAACCCGCATCCAACAGATTAAAGCTGTAACCAACGTGCCTGTGGGTGTGGGTTTTGGCATCAGTGATGCTGCATCTGCCAAAGCAATGGGCGCGGCTGCCGACGCAGTCATTGTCGGAAGTGCTTTTGTAAAACAATTTGCGAGCTTAGCACCAGAACAAGCCGTCATTGCAACGGTTAATAAAGTGAAGGAGCTTCGAGCTGCGCTCGATGAGTTAGTATGAGTCAAGAAGTGAAAACAGGGAAAATTCTAAGCCCATCGACGCCGTGGACTGCACGTGGTGTACCTGGTATTGAAACACCAGATGAGCAACAAGCGTTAAAAGCGATCTTTACTGAACCAACGATTGAATGTCCAGAATGTCATGCCTTGGTGACACGTACGGCAATGTCATTCAACGCTTATGTATGCCCACAATGTGATGAACATTTACGCATGAAAGCGCGTGAGCGTTTAACTTGGTTCTTTGACCAAGTACAAAACGAATTAGGTCAAGAATTCTCTGCCAAAGACCCACTCAAATTTGTAGACAGCAAAGCTTATCCTGAGCGTATGACTGAAGCGCAAAAGAAAACGGGTGAAACCGAAGCGTTAGTGGTGATGCAGGGCTTATTAAAAGATATGCCAGTCATTGCTTGTGCATTTGAGTTTGACTTTATGGGCGGCTCAATGGGTACTGTCGTTGGTGACCGTTTTGTGCAAGCTGCTGAACGTGCGATTCAGCAAAAACAACCGTTAATTTGCTTTGCAGCATCGGGCGGTGCGCGTATGCAAGAAGGCATGTTGTCATTAATGCAAATGGCGCGTACTTCTGCAGCAATTCAACGCATGAAAGAAGCAGGCTTGCCGTACATCGTAGTATTAACTCATCCTGTATACGGTGGTGTAACTGCATCATTGGCAATGTTGGGTGATGTACACATTGCAGAACCTAAAGCGATGATTGGTTTTGCGGGTAAACGTGTCATTGAGCAAACTGTACGTGAAAAACTGGAAGAACCATTCCAACGTGCAGAATACTTACTTGATCATGGTGTGGTCGATCAAATTGTCCATCGTCATGCATTACGTGATACAGTTTATCGTATTCTTGCGAAACTGATGAACTTGCCTTGAAAACAGCACCTCTTGCAACCGATGATTTAAACACATGGCTCAATTATTGGAGCCATGTTCACGTTACGGGTATTGATTTAGGTTTGGAGCGGGTTATTCCCGTTGCAGAAAAACTGGGGGTGACCCATCCTAAAGCCAAAGTCATTACGGTTGCGGGAACCAATGGCAAAGGCTCAACCACAACCACTTTAGCGGCTATTTTAAATGCGCAGGGCTATCGGGTTGGGTTGTACCAATCGCCACATATTTACCGTTTTAATGAACGAGTCAAATTAGCAGGCGTCGAAATCGATGACCAAAGTTTGATTGATGCTTTTGTGCAAGTCGATCAAGCACGACGTGATTGCGATCTGAGTTTATCTTTTTTTGAGGCCACGACTTTGGCAGCCTTTGTGATTTTTAAAGCACGTGATTGCGATGTATGGGTGCTTGAAGTCGGTTTAGGTGGACGCTTAGATGTGGTCAATGTCGTCAATCCTGATGTGGCGGTTATTACCAATATCGGTTTAGATCATGTCGATTGGTTAGGCGATAGCATCGAAAAAATTGCCTATGAAAAAGCAGGCATTATTCGTCCTAACATTCCTGTCATTTTTGCAGGTCAGCAAGATTTGCCTCAAGCTATTCACGACAAAGCAGCAACCTGCAATGCACCTTTGTTTGTCTTGAATCGTGATTATTTTTATCGGGATATGCAAGATGGTCAGTCATGGATGTTTGCTGCATCGGGTTGTACCTTAAAACTTCCAACAGGCAGTTTAGCCCTCGATAATATTTCAACGGCTGTGGCAGCAGTCTTGCACAGTGGTTTAGAAATTACCCAAGACGCAATTGCACAAGGTATTCAAACGGCCAAATTGGCGGGACGTTTTGAAATTCGTCAAATTCAGGGCAAAACCGTGATTTTTGATGCAGGACATAACCCGCATGGCGTTGAATTTTTGTTAAAGCAATTGCGCAATTTCTTAAATTACAATAAACAGTACACTGAAGTGGTCAGTGTTTTTTCAATGCTTGCAGATAAAGATATAAATTCTGTGGTTGAGTTATTGAAAGATAGTGTCGTAATGTGGAAAATTGCCACATTAAATGTGCCTCGTGCGGCAGAGATCACGGTTTTGGATCAGGCTTTGCAAGGCGAAACAATACAACACTTCGACAGTATACAATTGGCTTTTAAATCAGCACTGGATGAAACAAAAAATAATCAGCTGATTTTGGTATGTGGATCATTTCATACCTTAGAAGCGGTATGGGAGTATTTGGAAGAATGTCAATGAATAACAAACAGCGCTGGATGGGTGGCGTTGTTTTATTAGGTGGTGGTGTTTTATTGGCAGCATTGCTTTTAAAAGGGCAAGAAGAAATACATCAAAATAATGTGAAAACCCCAAGCCAAGCCGAACAAGTTCAACATAAAAATGCCAATCAGGCAGAAATGGTGCAATTGCAGCCTTTAACTGTCGATGTGCAAACCGAACAGCGTCTGCTTGAAGAACAACGCCGTGCGCGTGAAAAAGCAGTGGCAGAGCAAGAAGCGCGTGCAGCTGAGTTTTTAGCAATGCAGCAACAGGCAGAAGCTGAAGCAGCGCGTAAAGCTGCAGAAGAATATGCTGCTTTAAATGCATTGCGTTCTGGTCAGCAGCAAAGTTCTGACAATATTCCGCCTGAATTGGTCGAAGATGAACAAGCCAAGCAAAAGCGTTTGGCTGAAGAAAAAGCCGCCCAGCAAAAGAAGTTAGAGCAGCAAAAGGCAACGGATGCCAAGAAAGCTGCTGAGTTAAAAGCTGCGCAAGAGCGTAGTGCTGCAGAGAAAAAAGCAGCAGATGAAAAGCGTTTAGCGGAAGAAAAACGCATTGCAGAAGAAAAACGTTTAGCGGAAGAACAACGCCAAGCCGATGCAAAACGTAAAGCTGAACAAGAGCGCAAAGCCGCTGAAGCGAAAAAAGAAGCAGAACGTAAGGCTGCCGAAGATAAGCGTAAAGCCGAGGAAAAACGCAAAGCTGAAGAAGCTGCCAAGAAAAAGGCTGAAGCTGAAAAAGCACGTAAGTTATTGGAAGAAGGCGATAAGCAGTGGATGGTACAAGTGGCTTTGGCAGCTAACCAAGCCAATGCCGATGCTTTGGCGGCAAAACTGAAAGCCAAAGGTTATAAAGTTACCCAAAGTCCAACGTCTAAAGGGGTTCGGATTATGGTTGGGCCATCTAAAGACCGTGATGCTGCAGATGCAACCCGCAAGAAAATTACCGCAGACCCAAGTTTGAATATGAAATCTGCATGGGTGATTGACTGGATACCGTTAGATAAACGCGACTAGATCATTCGATCAAAATGTTTATTAAAAAGGATTTAATCTTTTGGGTTAAATCCTTTTTTAATGCTGATTGAATTTAGGCGTGTTTCAAATGCTTTGATTGTAAAAAGCCTATCCGAAGATAGGCTTGCTCATGTAACACTTAATTAAGTGCGGTTCGGTTGTTTGGTCAAACGCAAATAAGGCTTGATGGCTTTATATCCACTTGGGAAGCGTTCTTTAAGTTCCGCTTCATCCTGAATGGAAGGCACGATCACCACATCTTCACCATCTTGCCAGTTGGCAGGCGTTGCAACTTTGTAATTGTCAGTCAGTTGTAGTGAATCAATCACACGTAAAATTTCGTGGAAATTACGTCCTGTAGAAGCAGGATAAGTAATGATCAAGCGTACTTTTTTATTTGGATCAATAATGATTAATGAGCGAACAGTCAGTGTTTCGCTGGCATTCGGGTGAATAAAATCGTACAGGGTAGACACTTTACGATCTTGGTCAGCAAGAATTGGGAAATTAACCGTCGTGTTTTGGGTTTCGTTAATATCTTGAATCCAGCCTTTGTGAGATTCAGCATCATCTACAGAAAGTGCAATCGCTTTGACATTGCGCTTGCTGAATTCATCTTTCAGTTTTGCGGTATAGCCTAGCTCGGTGGTGCAGACAGGTGTGTAGTCGGCAGGATGCGAAAATAGAATGCCCCAGCTGTCACCTAAAAATTCATAAAAATCAATTGGGCCTTCATTTGAATCTTGCGTGAAGTTGGGTGCAGTGTCACCTAAGCGAATAGTCATTGTGTACCTCTGTCTTGTTTTGTTGTGTGATGTGTGCGTACTACTATGCGCCATTCCTTTTGCAGAATTAAATAGTGTTTTTGTATGTGCTTATGAGTAAATTGAATATGCTGTGTCGTTTTTATTGCATTTTCAAAATAGATTCATGTGTGATTGCTATATATCGTCCGCTCGAAATTTGTTACATTAACTGCCACTTAGCAGCGAGAAATGGCAAGTAGAGATTGGAATTTTTAATAGGTTTTTGTGCAAAACCCTTGTACTTCAAATTTCTAGCACCATAATAACCACTAAGAAAAACCTATTTATTTGACAAGCAAGATTTAGAGAGTTTATTCATGTTGGCAAGTCTGATCGGAGGAATCTTCGGTACTAAAAATGAGCGCGAACTCAAACGCATGCGTAAAATCGTAGACAAGATTAATGCGCTCGAGCCGACGATATCTGCCTTAAGCGATGCAGACTTATCTGCAAAAACCGAAGAATTCAAACAACGTTATAACAAAGGCGAAAGTTTAGATAAATTATTACCAGAAGCATTTGCAGTATGTCGTGAAGCCGCCAAACGTGTCATGAGCATGCGTCACTATGACGTGCAGTTGATTGGTGGTATTACCTTGCATGACGGTAAAATTGCAGAAATGCGTACAGGTGAAGGTAAAACCCTAATGGGAACTTTGGCCTGTTATTTAAATGCTTTAAGCGGTCAGGGCGTGCACGTCATTACTGTGAACGACTACTTGGCACAGCGTGATGCCGAACTCAACCGCCCTTTATTTGAGTTTTTAGGTTTAAGCATTGGCATTATCTATTCCATGCAAGACCCGACTGAAAAAGCACAGGCTTATCGCGCAGACATTACCTACGGTACCAATAACGAATTTGGTTTCGACTACTTGCGTGACAACATGGTGTTCTCGCTGAGTGAGAAAAAACAGCGTGGTCTGACTTATGCCATTATTGATGAAGTGGACTCGATCTTAATTGATGAAGCACGTACCCCATTAATCATTTCTGGTCAAAGTGATGACTCATCGCAGTTATATGCAGCAATCAACACCATTCCGCCAAAATTGCATGCACAAAAAGAAGAAAAAGTAGCCGATGGTGGACATTTCTGGATTGATGAAAAACAACGTACTGTAGAAATGACCGAAATTGGTTATGAAACGGTAGAAAATGAATTAATTCAAATGGGTTTATTGGCAGAAGGCGAAAGTCTGTATTCTGCATCTAACCTGAATTTGGTGCATCACGTATCTGCAGCTATTCGTGCGCACTTCTTGTATCAACGCAACGTGCATTACATCATCCATGATGGTGAAGTGATTATTGTCGATGAAAACACAGGTCGTACCATGCCTGGCCGTCGCTGGTCAGAAGGTTTGCACCAAGCGGTAGAAGCGAAAGAAGGTCTAGAAATTCAGCCTGAAAACCAGACTTTAGCGACCACAACCTTCCAGAACTATTTCCGTTTATACAAAAAGCTTTCGGGAATGACGGGTACTGCAGACACTGAAGCTGCAGAAATGAAAGAAATTTATGGTCTTGATGTGGTCATCATTCCAACGCACCGACCAATGATTCGTAATGACCAAAACGATTTAATTTATTTAAACCGTACTGGTAAATACAACGCGATTATTCAAGAAATTCAACGCGTGCATGAAGCGGGTGTCGCACCAATTCTGATTGGTACAGCGACCATTGAAGCTTCAGAAATTTTATCGGATAAACTGCGTGAAGCAGGTATTCAGCACGAAGTATTGAACGCGAAGCAACACGAACGCGAAGCTGACATCATTGCGCAAGCAGGCTCACCACGTGCGGTGACTATTGCCACGAACATGGCGGGTCGTGGTACAGATATTTTGCTAGGTGGTAACTGGAAAGCTTTGCTAGCCAAAATTGAAAACCCAACTCCTGAAGATGAAGCGCGTTTAAAGGCAGAGTGGGAACAAAACCATGACATGGTGTTAAGTTCAGGTGGCTTACACATTATTGGTTCAGAACGTCACGAATCGCGCCGTATTGACAACCAGTTGCGTGGTCGTGCAGGTCGTCAGGGTGACCCAGGCGTGTCACGTTTCTATTTGTCACTTGAAGATGACTTAATGCGTATTTTCGCAGGTGATCGTGTTGTAGCAATGATGCGTGCTATGGGCTTGCAGGAAGATGAAGCGATTGAACACAAAATGGTGTCACGCTCTATCGAAAATGCACAGCGTAAAGTTGAGGCACGTAACTTCGACATCCGTAAAAACTTGTTGAAATACGATGACGTAAACAACGAACAACGTAAGATCATTTATTCACAGCGTGATGATATTCTGGCAGAAAGCACGCTGCAAGACTATATTGAAGAAATGCACCGTGAAGTGGTCACAGGTATGATCGCCAATTATATTCCACCAGAATCAATTCATGACCAATGGGATATTGATGGTTTAGAGCGTGCCTTGCGTGATGATTTGGGCGTCGAATTACCAATTAACCAATGGCTCGAAGATGATCGTCGCCTAGATGAAGAAGCTTTGGTTGAACGTATTGCCGATGAAATTGTGACACGTTACCGTGCACGTCGTGAGCAAATGGGTGATGAATCTGCTGCGATGCTAGAACGCCACTTTATGCTCAGTTCACTTGATCGTCACTGGAAAGATCACTTGGCGGCGATGGACTATTTGCGTCAAGGTATTCATTTACGTGGTTATGCACAAAAGAATCCTGAGCAAGAGTACAAAAAAGAAGCCTTTAACCTGTTTGTGAATATGTTGGGCGTGATTAAAGCCGATGTTGTTACCGATCTTTCGCGTGTGCATGTCCCAACACCTGAAGAATTGGCAGCGATGGAAGCACAGCAGCAAGCGCAAGCAGAAGCGATGCAGCTTAATCTTTCACATGCTGATGTAGATGGTTTAACGGGCGAAACCTTTGAATCAGAACCACAGTACAGTGCTGCTGAGCAAACGGTTGTTCCACCTGCAAGCCGTAACTCGCCATGCCCATGTGGTTCAGGACTGAAATATAAACAGTGTCACGGTAAAATCTAAACCTGACTTGTTACAACTTAAGCAGAACTTCGGTTCTGCTTTTTTATCGCATTTTGGCTTAAAACTTTGTAGCAATAGTTTTGCAAGATGTGTATAGCATTTGCAGATTTTGGAATTAAATGCTATTTAGTTGCACATGCAATATATCCATACGTGGAACAAAAAATGAAAAAAGTATTACAACCTTTAATGATTGTCGCACTTAGCTTGCCAACGTTGACCTTTGCGAATGCTACAGCGACAACGACCACTGCTGCAAAAGTTCAGGCTGCTGTAGGACCCACTACAGCACAGGCTCAAGTGGATAATGGTCACGTGACTGTGGCAAGCCCACGCACAGGTATTCGTTATACCTTTGCCAATCCAGATCAGCGTCCAATCGTGTTGCATACTGCAGCGATTGCACCTGCGAATGCTGCCAATGTAAATCGTATTGTGGCTGCAAATCCTGCTTTATCTGCAGCAAGTCAAGAACGTGCAAAACAGGCTTTATTGGGTGAAACCGTGGTTGCGACTACGCCATAATCCAAATAGGCTCAATCAGTATAATTTTAGTTGCTGATGCATTACACTGAAGATTAAAACCAGTCCATACGGGCTGGTTTTTTATATATGACCTTGTGTATTAACAAAAGTTGAGTCAAGCAGGGAGGATGCTCGATTTTTTCTTCAATTTCCACTAAGCTGTGACATTCTCAAATTTGTACTGGAAATTTCAAAATGGCAGTTGGTGACGTCTCTATGCCACACATGCATGTGGTCAAAGGTGTAAAAATTGGTTCAGCAGAGGCTTATGTGCGTTATCAGAACCGACGTGACCTGGTTATTTTTGAATTTGCAGCAGGCTCAAATGTAGTGGGCGTATTTACTCAAAACGCATTTTGCGCTGCGCCTGTGCATGTGTCCAAAGCACATTTAGCTCAAGGCAATCCGCGTTATTTGGTCATTAATACAGGTAATGCCAATGCGGGTACAGGCAAATTGGGTATGCAAAATGCAGAAATCACCTGTGCCAAATTGGCTGAATTGGCAGGTGTATCTACCCAAGAAGTTTTGCCATTTTCTACAGGTGTGATTGGTGAGCAATTGCCGATTGAGCGCTTGGTTGCTGGTTTAGCGCCTGCGCTGGCATCGTTACGTGAGGATGCTTGGCATGATGCTGCGACAGGTATTATGACCACAGATACCACGCCAAAAGGTGCATCTGAGCAGTTTGAGTTAGATGGTATTACTTATAGCATGACAGGCATTTCTAAAGGTGCAGGTATGATTCGCCCAAATATGGCGACCATGCTTAGCTATGTTGCAACCGATGCACCAATTCAACGTGACATCTTGCAGCAATTACTCAAACACAGCGTAGAACAATCGTTTAACCGTATTACTGTAGATGGCGATACCTCGACCAATGATTCATGTATCTTGGTGGCGACAGGTCAGGCGGGTGGCACTGAAGTTTGCAGTGAAAATGACCCGCGTTATGCTGTGGTATTAGATGTTTTGAATCGTGTGATGTTGCGTTTGGCACAACTGATTATCCGTGATGGTGAAGGTGCAACAAAATTCATTACGGTACGTGTTGAAGATGGTGACAATACCCAAGAATGTTGTGATATTGCGTACAGCATTGCACATTCACCATTGGTAAAAACGGCCATTTTTGCCTCAGATCCAAACTGGGGGCGTATTCTTGCTGCAATTGGTTATGCAGGCGTGCCAAATTTAGACGTTGAAAAAATTCAGGTTTGGTTGGATGATGTGCAAATTTGCAAAGATGGCGGTGCTGCTGCCGACTATACCGAAGCAGCGGGCGCGCGAGTCATGGCACAAACCGAAATGACCATTCGTGTAAATTTAGGACGTGGTCAAGCGACAGATACAGTCTATACTTGTGACTTGTCTTACGATTATGTCAAGATCAACGCGGATTACCGTTCGTAAAAATTCAAATTGAGTGATAAAGCCTCCGTTGTGAGGCTTTTTTAGCATTCAATCGGCAAAGGGCTGGTGAATGAGTAAATTGCCCCCATATCATCAGTGACTTGAGTAAGCTTGTGTTCGGGCAAGCATGAAGATAGAGAAGACGTTGTTATGAATGATGCGACCAATTTAATTGCCAATGAAGCCAAATCAATTGTGCAGGCGCATTTAGATCGCTTGGGTGAAACCAAAGAACATCATTTGAGTGAGCAAGCCAAGCAGGAAAAATTTGCGCAAATTAAAGCAGAACTCGAAAAGCACAATGCTGTCTTGGTTGCCCATTATTACTGCGATCCTGAAGTACAGGAACTGGCTGAATTAACAGGTGGCTGTGTTTCGGATTCACTGGAAATGGCACGTTTTGGTCGTGATCATGCGGCAACCACGTTGGTCGTAGCTGGTGTAAAATTTATGGGCGAAACTGCCAAAATTTTATCGCCAGAAAAAACCATTCTTATGCCAACTTTAGAAGCGACTTGTTCGCTAGACTTAGGTTGTCCTGTCGATGAGTTTAGCCGCTTCTGTGATGCGCATCCTGATCATACAGTCGTGGTTTATGCCAACACGTCCGCTGCGGTAAAAGCGCGTGCAGATTGGGTCGTTACCTCAAGCTGTGCGGTTGAAATTATTGAACATCTCGATAGCTTAGGTGAAAAAATCATTTGGGCGCCAGATCAGCACTTAGGACGCTATATTCAAAAGAAAACTGGCGCAGATATGCTGCTTTGGGATGGTTCGTGTATTGTGCATGAAGAATTCCGTTCACGCGGTATAGCCAATATGAAAGCCATGTATCCGGATGCAGCAGTTTTGGTGCATCCAGAATCACCAGAATCAGTTGTTGATGTAGCTGATGCGGTGGGCAGTACCTCGCAACTTATTCAAGCGGCAAAAACTTTGCCACACGAGCGTTTAATTGTGGCAACAGACCGCGGTATTTTCTACAAGATGCAGCAAGCTGTACCAAATAAAATTCTAATTGAAGCACCAACTGCAGGTGAGGGTGCAACCTGTCGTTCATGCGCACACTGCCCGTGGATGGCGATGAATGAATTGGATGGAATTTTGCATGTATTGCAAACAGGTGATCAAGAAGTATTCGTTGAACCTGCCATGGCAGAACGTGCTAAATTACCACTAGATCGTATGTTGAATTTCAGTGCGAGCTTAAAACGCTAAAATTGATTGAAAAATATCAAAAATGCTTGATAAATATACGGTTGAAGCTTTTTTTTAATTTTTTTTAAATATAGGTGTTGACGTCTTCGGGCGTCGCGCCTAGAATGCACACCGTACCGCACGATGTGCGATACACAAAAAGCTGAGATGAATCGGAGCATAGCACAGCCTGGTAGTGCACCTGGTTTGGGACCAGGGGGTCGTAGGTTCGAATCCTACTGCTCCGACCAATTCTTCAAGGCAACGTATCGCATGATATTATGTATCATCGGTCATGCGCCTGTAGCTCAGTTGGATAGAGCATCCGCCTTCTAAGCGGATGGTCACAGGTTCGAATCCTGTCAGGCGCGCCATTTTTTGGTAGCTTGGTATAAAAGAACCAAACATGATGGTGGATGTAGCTCAGTTGGTAGAGCCCTGGATTGTGATTCCAGTTGTCGCGGGTTCGAATCCCGTCATTCACCCCAATCTCTTTGAGAGATAAACGGAGCATAGCACAGCCTGGTAGTGCACCTGGTTTGGGACCAGGGGGTCGTAGGTTCGAATCCTACTGCTCCGACCATTTTCTAAATAGAACAGATACTAAGTAGAAATGGTTAAGTCAATAAAGATACCGCGTTAAGCGGTTTTTTTATGCCTGAAATTTATGAAAGCCTTGTTGGTTTAAAATTGATTTCGTATCAGTTATTGGTCAGCATAAAAAAGCCTCAAGAATGAGGCTCAATATAAGAAAAGTTTTAGTGTCTTTTTTATTAAGGCACAATCGTCACATTGACGCGTCGGTTGGTGGCACGATTTGCTGGTGTGTCATTGCTTACCATTGGTTGTGTTGCACCACGTCCAATCACCTGAATATTTTTTCTTTCAAAACCCTGATCTAAAAAGATCTGAGCCACATTTTGGGCGCGTTTTTCCGATAGGGTTTGATTGTAGCTGGCTAAACCTACGTTGTCTGTGTGACCAATAAACTTGAGTTTATCCAAGTCATATTTATGCAGCTGTTGTGCCAATTGGTTGAGGCGTTCTTTTTGGCTATTTTGAATGGCGTATTCATCAAAACCAAATAACAAGCGTTCAGGCAGGGCTAAGGTCCAGCCATCATCACTTAAAATAAAGCCTTCTTGTTTTAGCATGCGCGCCTGCTTATAGCTGACATTCCCCAAACTCATGCAAGCACTGAGTGAAACCATAACAAGAATAAGTGTGCCGATCAGAACTTTTTTAAGCATAAGGAACCTGTTTATTGTTTGATTGAGGTGAAATATACCATTTTGATTGATCACGTTTGGCTTTGAGCATTGCGCGATCGACATCGGCAATTAAATTTTCAGGAGTTTTGGCATATTCAATCAATGCTACGCCAATACTGACATTTAAGGAAACTTGTTGCTGTTCATACTTAAATGTAGAGGTATAGCAAGCATGAATCTTTTGACAATAATCCTCTAATTCTGCAGTGGAGTGTGAGCCAGTTAAGATTACTGCAAACTCATTGCCACCTAAACGCGCAACAAACGCATGTGAGGGCAAAATCTGAATTAGACAATGTGATGAATCACGTAAAATATTATCGCCCGTCAAATGCCCAAATTGGTTATTGATTTGGTTAAAGTTATTAATGTCTAAAAAAAATACTGCAGCCGTAGCAGAAGGCTGGGTAAATAGCTTAAACAGTGTTTCATAAAAATAATTACGATTTGGCAACTGCGTTAAATTGTCGTATTGCGACTGAAATTGCAGTTTATGATTTTCAACCAATAAATTCTTATGGGATTGTTCAATCTCATTGAGTAAGCCATTAAAGGCATAACTCAGTTCATGAAGTTCTTGAATATCTGAACTTGAAACGCGCAGCTTATAATTTTTTTGTGCACTGATCTCCTGTGCCGAGCTGACAATAGAACTTAAAGATTGCATGAGATATTGATAAATTGAATTAATTGACCAAAACACAGCAATTAAAAGCAAAATAAAACCGAAAATTAATCCTAAAACGATTTTATAAAAAAAACTGACCAAGTCACTAGAGTTTCCATACACCACCAGTTCGCCATAGTTTTGCTGATCATGGTCAATACTCAGCCGAACAGGATGATTAAAAAACAGATAGTCCAATAAAGCCTGAATTGAAAAATGCTCTAGACCTTGCTGTTCAATAAAGGCAATACGTGTCTGTTTAGGTGAGCGTACTTCAATTGAACGAATAGAATAACGCTGCGTATGTTCAGACAGAATTTCGTTCAGTGTTATTTGGTCATTGAATACAACAGCCGGTTGAATACGTTCATTTAATGCTGCAGATAAACTTTGCAAACTATTTTTTGCGAAGGTGTTCATGGTGTAGGTTGAAATGACCAGAAAAATCATTGAACAAATTGTAAAAGTCAGAGCAAAGATAGTGAGTTGTGCGCGTGTGAATAATTGATGCAAGGTAATTGGAGTGTATAACTGCTTCATGAGTTTGACTCCGATGTTTTTGCAAGCAGTAATACACGCGGATCAATATGCACTTGAGATTGAGTCAAGCTTTCCATGTTGACTTTAAAAGCATAGTTATCATTTTTTTTATAAAGACAAAAAGCGCTGCCAGTTTCACATTCCAGATTGTTTAAACTAATAGATAGGGCTGGAAATCGAACTTGAGTATTTAAGGTATGTTGTTCTTGTGCAGCAGAAAGCGTAGAAAAAATTAATATTTGACAATTACTTTTAGATATTTCATGGCTTTGAATGGGTTGAATGTCATATTTATTATGTAATGGGGCATGTTTTTTGAATTGTTGTGCAATATTATCTTGATTTACGACACAAAGTTTGGGCGTGCTAGCTTGCCATTTTGCATACGCTAAAATGGAGAATGTAGTGTTATAAAGATTTGATGCGGGTGCAGCATACAAAAAAGTAGGCGTTTGCATTGCTACAAATGACAGCAAGGTTATTATTTTTAAATTTTGAGTCATTTCAACACAACACGAATGAACATAAAAATAGTGTAGCTAAAATTTGAAAATAAGCATACTGCTAATTTTGAGCAAGAATGATACAGATTTAAAATATTTTGCCGAATAAATAACCGTTCGGACTAAAAAACTCATAAAACTTAAAAAGAGGGGTTGCAAGGCGAAATATTTGCCCTATAATGCACATCCATCGGCGGTGATGAAGATTAAAACTTCTGATAAAATAATGACTTGATTGAAATCGATTGGGTTGGGTATTAGAAAGAAAGTTTAAAATAATTTAAATTACCAGTTGACACTTTAGAAATAAAGCGTAATATAGCCGACCTAGCTTGATGCTGACGAAGCATTGAGAAGATCATTAAGAGATTATGAAGAACAACTTGTGTGGATTTTTACTGATTGATTGATCGAAAATATTTCATTGATTGATTGGTTTAAATTACTCGAAGTTTATTTGAGCGAAATTTAAGTCAGAAAATTGATGAGCCAGATTTGGAAGTTTAGATTAAAACTTCAAAATGATTTTAACTGAAGAGTTTG